>JALYJH010000082.1 GCA_030775415.1 Acidobacteriota bacterium
CTATGGTCGGAGGCTCGTGTCCCCATATGGGCGCCGGCGTGGATGTTGGGCGCAGGACTCGCTTCTGGTTCGCGCGCGGGCGCCGCACTGCTGGTGCTCGAAGCGGTGCTTATCCTGGGGCTGAGTTCGCGGCGGCGCGCGATCGTGAAGTTTGTCGTGCTTGGGGCACTGCTTGCGACGGTCGCGGGAGCAGGCACGTTACTCGGGCGCTTCGCCGAAAAGGATCCGTTCCGCTACCGGCGCGAGATAGCAGCGTCGAGCCTACAGATGATTCGAGACCATCCGTGGCAAGGCAGCGGACTCGGCACCTACTCCTCTGTCTACCCGGCTTACGCCACTTTTGATTTGGGCGCTACGGTGGAACACGCTCATAATTACTGGCTCGAATGGGCTGCTGAGGGCGGGATCCCGCTGGCGCTTATCTGGCTGGTTTTAGCGGCAGGAATCTCGGGTCCGGCGGTGCGCTCGATTTGGGGGATCGGAATTCTGGCGGTGTTCCTGCACGCGCTGGTGGATTATCCCTTCGCCCGCTTCGGGCTAACGGCGTGGAATTTTGCACTTATAGGAGCCTTAAGCGTGAGAGAAGTGAGTTCAGCGGGCCACTCATTAGAAGAGAGTAGGAGAATAACACGTGAAACGTGAAACTTTGGATGCGCTGCTGGCAGTAATGCTGACTCTACAGTTGGCTTTCTGGCCAGCAGTAGCGATCGCGGCGTCCCCTGCGATTGGAACGATCCGGACGCCGGGGGCGTTCCGCCTGAACCACGCCACTCTGATCAATAACGCCACGCTGTTTGAAGGGGCGACGATTGAAACCGCAAGCGCGGTGTCGCACATGGATCTGGTGAGCGGCACTCGACTGGAGCTGGGCACCGGCTCGCGAGGACGTTTCTTCGGCGATCACCTGGTGCTGGAGCGCGGGCAGAGCATCATTCAAAAAGCTCAGGGGTTCAGAGTGGAGGCGCGTGGATTGACGATTCTCCCCGACACCGGCGCATCGACGGGGAGCATTCTTTTGCAGGGGCCCGCGCGCGTACAGGTGTCGGCCGCGACCGGTTCCTTTCGCGTACTCAATTCGCGGGGCAGCCTGGTCGCTAAAATTTACTCCGGCAGGACGCTGCTGATGGAGCCGCAATCCTCCGATGGCCCCATGCGCCTGTCCGGACGCGTGGTGCTGCGCGGGGGGCATTACCTGCTTACCGATGAAACCACCAATGTCACGGTGGAACTGGCGGCGGGAAAGAGTGTGGCAAGCGCCATCGGGCGGCGTGTGGAAGTGACGGGAGTAAGCAATCCGGCGGCGATCCCGGCGAGCGACGCCACGCAAGTGATCGAGGTGGCGCAGGTTACTCCGGCGCCACCGCAGCCGACAGCGCCCGCTGGGTCTGGAGGCAGCACCGGAGGAAGCGGGGGCGGCACGGCGGCCGGCGGCTCCGCGGGAGGGGCGCCGAGAGGCGCGGCAGTGTCAGTGACATTGGTGGCGATTATCGCTGGAGTCGCGGCGGCGGGGGTCGTGGGCGGGTTGGCCGCTACGGGCAGCCTGGGGGGAGGCGCGGCCGCGCCGGTGAGCCGCTGAACATGCTGGACGCGCGTCCCTTCGCGGCGGCTCTTTTCGCGGCATTCAGTCTGGCTGCGGGAACCACGCTGCGTCTGGCGACTACCCAAAGGGTGGAGGAGAATCCTCTCGATAGCTCGGCTTGGATGGCGCGGGGCCTTGCGGCGGAGCAGGAGGGCGACGTCCATCGCGCGTCTGAATATCTGTTGCGGGCCGAGAAACTTGACCGGCAATATCTGCCGGCCTGGACCGCGGCGAATTTTTTCTATCGTCACGCCAATGACGCGGAATTCTGGCGAGCCGCGGCGCGGGCGGCGGCAATGTCCTATGACGATCCCGCCCCGCTGATCGATTTGGTCGACCATCGGGAAGCACGAGCCGCTGCCGCACTAGAACGGTTGGGGGACACCGCGCGCCTGGAACGCGGGTATCTGCGTTTTTTGATGGCTCAAGAGCGCTGGGCGGAGGCGCAAGAGGTGGCGGCGAAACTGGCCGCGCGCAATGCTCCAGAGGACGGCGAACTGCTAGAGAGCTTTACCGATCGCCTGATCGCGGTGGGTAAAGTCGAGACGTCGTTGCAGTTGACGAACGGCGACTTTCGGGTGCGGCCCTCAGGCCATGGCTTCGATTGGCGGGTGAGGGCGCCGCCGGGAGGAGCGTCTTCTTGGGAACCCGGGCGGCTCAGATTCTGGCTGGGAAGTTTCTCGCCCGACGCAGCTCCGCTGCTGGATCAACCTGTAATGTTGGCCGCGGGCAAATATCGACTGCGGTTTCGCTATAGAACCGCAGGGCTGGCGGAGGCGACGGGCCTGCATTGGGTTTTATCGCGGGAAGGGATCGAGGAAGCGGCGGGTCCGCCCGTGGTGCGGTCGGCGAGCGGCGATCACGAGGGTGCTTGGAGTTTTGAGGTGAAGAAACGGGGCGTCTACCAACTGCAAATGGTATATGTCCGCGTGCCCGGGACCATCCATAAAGAAGGACGCGTGGAACTGGCTTCGGTAGGCCTGGAGATTTTATGACGGCCGCTGACAATTTGGTCCGGCACTGTCCGAAATGCGGTTCAGTGCGGGTTCACCAGTCGCGGCGCAAAGGGATGTTCGAAGGGCTGCTGGTAGGGCTGGGCGGCGAGATCCGCCGTTGCCATGATTGTTGTTGCCGCAAAGCGTGGTTTGGAGGCTCACCCATCCCCATTGGCAATCGCGACCCGGAAGCGCCGGCTTGGGCGGGATTGTTCATGGTGGGATCGGCGGGAGCGGTGGTGGCCGTGGTCTGGTGGGCAATCGACCGCTGGGGTGGAAAATCATACTAAACAGCTCAATCCTTCAGACTTCTGTCCGATGGGTTTAGAGTGCGTGACGTTATCAGCAAACGCGTGCCGTTGGCGGCCAGTGTGTCGGTGCACATCTTGGTGGTGTGGTTGATCTTTACGCTCAGTTTTCCCCAGCAAAAACCGTCGCAAGCGCCACGTGCGCGCGTGGTCACGATGCTCGCGATCGCGCCGGCGCGGGTTCGAGTGGAGCGACCGGTGACAGTCAAGATTCCGCGTGTGCGGGCTGCGCTGCGACCCATGCGCCTGTTTCATGCTCCCGGGGTTGCGATGAAACCCACGTCGAGTTACGAGGCTGTATCTGCCCCTATGATCGACATCCCCCGTCCATTTGCGGCTTGGCCTGAGCCTAGTCCCATCGCGGTGTTGCGAGCGCCCCCTTTGCGAATGGATAACCTGGTTTCCCCGGTGGCGATTGCGCAGGTTGCCTCGACTGCCACCGTTCTCCGAACGGCGGGATTTTCGAGCGCGGTTTCCGCGCCCCAGTGGCCGGCGGGAACTGTGCGGCGCGCGGGATTTGAGAGCGCTTCAACCGCCGCTGCCGGCACGTCTCCGCGGGTACTCGCGCAGGCTGGATTTGGCGACGCCGCTGTTGCTTCGGGGCCGGGTGCCGCGGCCAACGCTGCCGTTCCGCCGGTCACTCAGGCCGCCGAAATCTTGTCGAAGCCCCAGCCGGTTTATACAGAGGAAGCGCGGGGCCGGCGCATTGAGGGCGAGGTCTTGCTGCAGGTTCTGTTCGCGGCGTCGGGGCGGGCGCGCGTGCTGGCCACGGTGCGCGGCCTAGGTTATGGGCTGGACGAAAATGCCGTTGCCGCCGCCGAGGCCATTCGCTTCCGCCCCGCCGAGCGCGCGGGAATACCGGCCGACTCAACGGCCATCGTGCACATCGTATTTCAACTGGCTTATTGAGGATCCATGAAAATCTGCTGCATTTTGGCTGTGTTCGCGGCGCTGCCGCTGGCTGCGGCTGAGCCGGCCGGTGTGTTGATTGAAAAATTACTGGACCGTATCGTGGAGCGCGAGCGCGTTTTTTTGACTACCATCCAGACGCGCACTCCGCTGGTCGAGACCTATATCCAGGAAACGCCCGAAGACAACGCCGCCGCCGCGCGCCCCACTAAGGATCATTATTTTCTGGGGCGCTTCCGGCTGGGCGACGCCGTCACTTACGAGCCGCTGGTGGAGCGAACCGATGCCCCGCCGTCAGGATCCAATTCCTGGCTGCCGTTTCGTTCGGACGCGGCGAAGAACCGGCCGCTTACCTTCCTGCCACGCGGATTTGCGCAGATGGCGGTGATCGATCTGCGCGATTTCAATCGCCAGACTTACCGCTTTGAATATGTCCGGCGGGAGTTTTTGGGGGAGATCCGCTGTCTGGTGTTCGAAGTAGTCCCGGTCAATCGTCAGCAGGCGGGGAAATTCGTGGGCCGCATGTGGGTGGAAGATCGCGACGACGCGATTGTGCGCTTCAACGGGACCTACGTGCAGGCCCCGGCTGCCAAGAGCGCTCGCTCCGAACGCTACTTTCATTTCGACAGTTGGCGCGTAAACGCGGGCGGAGCGTTATGGGTTCCCGCGCAGATTTACGTGGAGGAAGAAGCAACGCCGGGACGCGGAAAGGCGCGCGCGACCCCGCATTTCAAAGCGCAGACGCGTATTTGGGATTACGCCGCGGCGCCGTCGCGTAAAATCGACGAATTGACCAGCATTCTGGTGGACAGCGAGTCCGGATTGACGGATCGGGACGCACCCAAAGATGTTTCGCCGCTCGAAAGTCAGAGGTCCTGGGAACGGCAGGCTGAGGAGAACCTGTTGGCGCGCCTCGAAAAAGGTGGTTTCCTGGCGCCGCCGGGTCGGGTGGAAGAAGTTTTGAATAGCGTGGTGAGTAACCTGATCGTGTCGGCGAAGCTTAACGTGGAAGCCCACTGCCGGGTGCTTTTGACCACGCCTTTCGAAACTTTCGCGATCGGGCGTACGATTGTCATCAGCCGTGGCTTGATCGACGTGCTGCCGGACGAATCGAGCTTGGCGCTGGCGCTGGCGAGCGAACTGGCGCATATTGCTCTGGGCCAGCGCACGCCGACGCAATTCGCCTTCAATAACCAGACCATGTTGAGTGACTTCGATCTGCTGCAGCGCTTTCATTTCGCGCGTCCCGCCGCCGAGGCGCTGGCCGCCTCTGAAAAGGCGATTGCGATCATGCATGAATCTCCCTACCGGAATACCGCCAACGCTGGCTTGTTCCTGAAGGCCTTGAGCTCCCACGAAGCCGCGCTGCCGCGATTGCTGCAAGCGACGCTGGGGGATCAGGTCGCTGACCCCCAAACGCTGGCGCGCTTGGCTGCCATTGCTGCTTCCGCCCCGCCGCTCGAAGAAGACAAGCTGGAACAGATCGCGGCGTTGCCGCTGGGCTCGCGTGTAAAAGTGGATCCGTGGTCGAACCAGTTGGATCTGGTGAAGACGCGTCCCCTGGCACTCCTCGCGCCGCGCGAGAAGATGCCCTTCGAGGTAACGCCCTTCGCGTTATATCTCAGGCGCAGCGAAGCCGCTAGCGCGTCGAAGTAGCGGCCGGAGTCTCCAGCGCTTCCAGATTCTCAGCGGTGTCGCGCTCGACATCGGCATGCAGACTGTTGCCATGCGCGTCCATGGTGACGATGGCCATGAAGTCGTGCACGTGCAGTTTCCACATCGCTTCGGGAATGCCGAAGTCGAGCAGGCTCACGCCGAGAACTTTGTCTATGGCGCGCGCGTAATACTGGGCCGCGCCGCCAATGCCGTTGAGATAGACCGCGCCATGTTCCTTCAAGGCCGCCAGAGTCTTCTTTCCCATGCCGCCTTTACCCATCACCATACGAACGCCGAAGTTGCGAATGATATCGGCCTGATAGGGCTCTTCGCGGCTGCTGGTGGTGGGACCGGCTGCTTTCACGGTCCACTGCTCGCCGGTCTGGAGCATCACCGGGCCGCAGTGATAGAGCAACGCGCCTTGTAAGTCGACTCCGTCAGGCAGCGGATTCTTCATCAAGTGAGCATGCACGGCGTCGCGGCCGGTGTAGCATTCGCCGGTGATCAGCACCACGTCGCCCACTTTCAGCGCGCGGATTTGCTCTTCGCTCACCGGCGGGCGCAGAATGATTTCGCGTCCAGTGAGCGGGAAGCCTTCGCCTTGCACCATTTTTTCGAGGGGGCGCGAGGGGTCGCGGTACAGCCATTCAGTAATGGCACCGCTTTGCGCATCGAGCTTTACGCCCAGGCGGCGGTAGGCCCAGCAATCGTAAGCTACCGACACAAAGAAACTGGCGGGCAGCCGGTTGGCGGCGGCGATTTTGCAGCCAATCAATGACACTTTGCCGCCGAAGCCCATGGCGCCGATGCCCAGACGATTGGCTTCCTCCATAATTTCAGCTTCGAGTTGCGCCAGTTCGGGATGCGGATTTACATCTTCTAAGGTTCTAAAAAGCTGGTCTTTCGCCAAGGCGTAACCGTGCGCGCGATCGCTGCCGATGCAGACACCCAGGGCGCCGGGCGCGCAGCCTTGTCCTTGCGCCTGCCACACGGCGTGCAGAACGCACTTGCGCACGCCTTCAATGTTGCGTCCGGCCTTGCCCATGTGTTCGAGTTCGCAGGGCAGGGAATACTGGATGTTCTTGTTCTCGCAGCCGCCGCCTTTGAGGATCAGTTTCACTTCGATCTCCTCTTCTTCCCACTGCTCGAAGTGAATCACCGGCGTTTCCGCGCCTAGATTGTTGCCGCTGTTCTTGCCGGTGAGGGAATCGACGGAATTCGGCCGTAGCTTGCCGCGCCGCGTCGCTTCGGCCACGGCTTCCTGGATGGCGCGCTTCAGTTTGATTTGATTGACGCCGACGGGAGTGTGCACCACGAAGGTGGGCATGCCGGTGTCCTGGCATAGCGGACCTTCATCTTCCGCGGCCATGTCGATGTTCGAAGCGATGATGTTCAACGCTTGCGACGACTGGGTGTGGGGCAGTTCCGTCCCCAGCGCGCGGCTCATGGCCTCGCGGACGTCGGGCGGCAGGTTGGTGGAGGTCTGGGTGATGAGTTCGACGAGGCTTTCAGCGAGAAATTGCATTTCGATCAATTTTAGCGCGCAATTAGAGGGGCACGCGAATTTCGAGACTCGAGCCCTGTCCGGGGCGCGAATCGACCACCATCTCTCCGCCCAGCATGCGTACGCGGCGCTTGATGCTTACGGGGCCGGTGCCCAAGAGCTCCAGCTCTTCTAGCGAAAATACCCCGCTGAAGGGAAAGCCGCCGCCGTTGTCCTCGGCGCGCACTTCCAGCTTCTGGCCATTCTTGCCGAGCGTGAGGACCACGCGTGATGCCCCGGAATGTTTATGAATGTTGTTGAGCGTCTCGCGCACGATTTGTAATACTTCGAGGGAAACTTCGGTCTGCGGCGGGTCAATGGTCTCGGCGCTGGCAAAAGTGGCCGTGATGCCGGTATCGCGCTGGAATTGTTCCAGCATACGGCTGAGCGATGCGCTGAGGCTGACGCCTTCATCGACGGGGCGCATGCTACGCACGAAGCTGCGGAGCTCGCTGACCTGATTGCGGCAAAGGTCCTGCAACTGGCGCAGCTCGTCGCCGGCCGCAGCGATGTCGCGTCCGAAGAGCTTACGCACGATCTCCAGGCGCATTTGAAAACTGATGAAACTTTGCAGCGGGCCGTCGTGGAAGTCCGCCGCGATGCGTTCGCGCTCGGCCTCGCGCGCGCCTTCGGCCTGGGAACGGATGATCATGTTGTAGCGCAGAGTATTCGACATGCGCCGTTCGAGGTAACGTTTATGGAGCGAGAAGGCCAGGGCCATGGCTGCGGCGGCGAAGTCCGCCCAAATGAGCCCGCCGCCGGGCGCGGTGAGGAGCACGATCAGGACCATCGCCCCCGCGGCCACGATGAGTACGGTGACGAACTCATGCAGCGTCGCCACCGAAATCAGCAGGAAGCCGTAAGCGAGCGCCGATGCCCAGTCCACCGGTAGCAGCCATTTCGAGAAGGCAAAGAACGTGAAGTCAATGACCAACGCGACTAAAGCCCGCGGTGCGGAATCGAAGCGCGTCTCGAAAAGTGTCCCTACGGCGAAGATCGCGTAGGCAATCAGGAACACTAACGAAGAAGAAATACGGCCCCCGGTGAAGGGGAACCAGGCCAGACAGGTGAGTGCCAGCACGACCCTGGCAACGCGGATGGCGGTACGGCCCTGATAGGGAACCATGAGTTAGCGCCGGCGGAGATAAAGACGGTGGCTGCGTCCTTCGCCGTCGGTCCCCAGGATGTTGGCCGGAGCCCACATGAAAAGTTCGAAGTTATCGACTAGGATCTGCGGCGTCGGGAAATAGAGGATTAGGTTCTGGTGCAGCATCAGGGCTCAATATATACCCGGACGCGGTTGCTGGCATTGCCGTCGACATCCACGTACAATTCCGCGGGTCCATAATTGCTGATTTTGGGGACAGTGATTTCCACCAGATAGAAGCCCACGTAGCCAGGCGCGAGTTCTGCGCGTGTCACCTCCACGGGAGCGCGGTCCAAATACACCGACACCTTGCCGGCCACGCGTGGCGCGTTTTCCAGGGGCGCCGCTACTCCCGTGGGCCATTCCGGCGTGACGCGCCCTAGTCCGGTGGCTAAAATCTGTATGCGCGTTCCCGAGTGCGCGGTAGTGGCGG
>JALYJH010000083.1 GCA_030775415.1 Acidobacteriota bacterium
TCGACGAACTTCAGGTCGCGATCTCCGTCCTTGCCGCTTTCCACCTGCCAGCCTGCCAGGCCATCGCGCGTGCTCGGCAGCCCCTGCGCGTAAACCACGATCGCCTCAGGCCAATGCTGCTCTAAGTCGACGCCCTGGAAGTTCTCGGCGGAATCGCCGTGACCGTGAAACGCCAGGACCAGCGGAGCTTTTCCAGACGGAGTCTTCGCGGTGGGCGCATACACGATCGCCTGCCGCTCCACGCCGTCAATTTTCCAGGTCATCATTTTGGATTCGCCCCAAGCGGCGCCCGCCGCGAGCGCTCCCAGCAATAGCAGCCGAGACGTCATATATCGTGCTCTCCTTGCCCCGTACCCTTCTTTAAAATCTCCGCAGTCACGCGCTCCACCAGGCGAGCGATCACCTCGCTCTTGATCGTCGCGGCGACGTCCCCGTTGTTGTCCCACGAGTGCAGAATTCGCTCCACCACGCCGTCAATCACTTGATTGCGAATTTGTTTTGAAATTTTCTCTGGCAGCGGCGGATTTGCTGTGGCAAAATAATGTTGCAGTTCCTCCCCCAGTTCATCGCGCGTTTCGAGCGGAACCGCTTCCCGTTTGAGGCGCGATTGCAACGTTTGCAAAAGGGCGGTTGTTTTGGCCGTGGCCTCTGTCAGTTTGGGTTCGAGCTTCTTCTCTGCCATGAAAAAACCTCGTCGCACTCGATCTTACCCAATCATTCTCGTTGAGTCCATGGAACGCGTATGCTACCATATGCAGGTCGATGATTTGCTGAGGCCCAATATATCGTGGTCAACATGACACCAGGTTCGTCTCGATTAGGCCTAGGGCCATCCCTTGAACCGGCCCAGCCGGAAAACAAGATTGAATATCTGGCGTGGTTCCGTTTTCCCGTCACTTGGAATTACCTCAATGGCTATTCTCCGCAAGCGGGAATGCCATCACGGGTAACACCGGTAGCCAAGCCGTTGGCTTCAACTGTAGTGGCTCTGGCGTCGACCGTCACCGAACCGCGTGTGGAGGAGTCTACTGTAATCGATACTACCCAGGACCGAGTCTCGCGCCCTCTCGCCGCCAAGGCGCAATGGGAAATGGTGATCCCGAAGATGGTCCGGCCGGCCGCCCAACCGGTTGCCGAACGCATGGTGGCTGCTCCCCCCGCTCCCCCTGTTATTTCCGCCGCGGCCACGGTGGACGATGCTGCGAGGAGCGTGGCAGCCGAGTACTCCTCGCCGGCATTTGCTCTCCCGGAGCAATCGCGCTTGGCCCGCTCCTGGCGGCTGATAGCTTTGCTTTCGGTGATTATCCTGGCGGGAGGCTTCACGCTGTGGGATCGCCCGGATGCTAGCGTCACGCGGCGCGAGCAAGTGGAGGAGTCGCTCCATCGCGGCGGCTGGTCCCGCCGCTCCCTCTTACCGCCGGGAAGAATGATGTCCGTCTATGAGGGCTCGCGCGAGGAGCCGGACTATCGCCTGGAGTTCGCTTGGGTCCCGGACGCCAAGGGGGTCGGCTGGGTGTTTCGAACGCGCGATGCGGGCGACTACTACGCCACGCGCATCAGCCTTCTGCAACCAGGCGCCAGAGTGGTTCTGGTAGTGGAGCATTTCAGTGTATTCCGCGGCGTCGAAGGCCAGCACGTTAGGCGTGTTGTCCCGCTCGGCGGAGGCGCCGGTCTGGTGCGCGTGCGGATGGATGCCATCGGCCCCGTTTTTACTCTGTCGCTGCAGGGTAGTGCCGCGGATTATTGGACGGACGCGCGCCTGGACTCCGGCCCGCTAGGCTTCTACGACGAGCGTGGACAGCGGCCAGACGTGCAGTCGCTCCGCTTCACATTCCTTAAGAAAGGGGCGGCCCGCACCGCTGTGGCGTCGCTTCCATGAACCCATTCGGCAACAATACCAGGACTGTCGCGCGATCGGCCCTCATCGATTCGCTCAAAACAGCGCTGGAGTTTCGCGCGCGCGGCCGTCTTCGGGAGGCGCTCGATGCGCTTTCCGTCCCCGGTGAAGGGTCCGTCGATTTCTATGTCTTGCGTGGCGATCTCCAACTGGAGTTGGGGCGTGTCCAGGAAGCCGCCGAAAGTTATTCCATCGTGATCGCCGAGGAGCCCGACCACCTTTACGCGCAGAGCCAGGTGGGCTTGTGCCAGCAGCGTCTCCAAAACTGGGATGCCGCTGCGCGGGCTTTCGAAACGGTGCTCCAATTCGATGCGCACCGCGATGAAGTCCGTCTCCATCTGGCTGGCTGTTTGCTGCGCTTAAAGCGTTTCGGAGCCGCTCTTGAATGCTTCGATAAATGTTGGTCGGAGGCGGCGCGGCGGCGGGCGCTGTTTGGCAAGGCCGTAGCCCTCCAGTTCCTGCGCCGCTTCGATGAAGCTGAAAAGCATTACGAGCGGCTGCTGGCCATCGATCCTTATGCCGAGGAAGCCATCGCGAATATGATTGCCATGGCAATGGAAGTATTCGAGCTTGCCCGGGTGCAGAAGTATTCGCAGCGTCTGCTGGAGCTGAACTCGCGCTCGGCGACCGCATTGAAGGGTCTGGCTCTCTGCGCGATTGAGCGCCGCGATTACCCGGCGGCGTCGCGCTATTATCAGCAGATAGCGGAACTGGAACCCGGAATCACGATTCCGCCCACGGAATCCGGTGATGCGGTGGAATATCGCATCAGCCGCAAAGTTTTCGACAGTCTGGAAGAAGCCAGGCGGCAACAAAAATCCCGAGCGGCCCATGCGGCAAGCGGCTCGCTCCCGAGGTAAAAAACATATGGCACGATTGCGCATTCGAATTGAACTAAACCGCGGCGGTGTAGGCGTTCCGCTCCACAAGCTGGCCAGCGTAGTGGAGGAGGCGCAGAAGTTTTTCTATCTGCTGGCGGAGGATATTCACGTTGACCAGACGCAGGGCGACTGGCTGGGGTTCGATTTCGGCAACGAGTCCTTGAACTTCACCGCCGAATTCGTGGGCCCGGTGACCGCCGAGCAAGTGTCGGCTTTTCACGCGGCTTTCGACGGCACTACTTCGCTGCGGCGGGCCACGATTGCGCAGTTCGCGCGCATCACGGAATCGATCGAGCAGGATGAACTCATCGGCTTCGGCCTGTACACGCAGGAGGATGGTAATGAGCCCACCGAATGGCGCTGCCTCTCCCGCCGCGATGCTCTGCGCATCACCGAAGAGATACAAATGTTGATCCAGGCCAGCGGCGAGGGCGGCAGCGAATCGCATTTGCCGGTAGTAACCAACACTGGAGCCGGCGCGCGCCTGTTTTCAGACCGCCGCGAGCGCGGCCTGGAGTCCGCCAAGTGGGCCGCTTATGTGCGCGAAGTGGAAGCCAACATGGACCGCCGCCTCACGCGCGTCGAGAACGTGATCGAAGGGCAAGGCGGCTTGATCGAAGACTTGCACGTGAAGTCGACGGCCACGGAGGACAGCGTCCGTAAGTTGCTGCACGCGGTAGAAGGCTTCTGCGCCCAGACCACGCGGCAGCTAGAAGCGATCTCCGCCCCTGCACCGGCTCAGCTAGCTGCCGTCCAAATGCCCGAAGCAGCGGCGAGCGAAGTAGTTGCAACCACCGAGGTAGCCTTACCCGAAGTGATATTGAACGAAGCCGCGGTGGCAGAGAAAGAGCACGCAGCAAGTGCTGCCGCTGGGGGGCCGTCGCTCGTTAACACTACAGGCGCGCCTCTCTCCGAAGCACATGCGGTGTCCCCGATACAGGCCGAGCTTCCAAAAGAAACCGAATCCATGGCCGCGCGCGTCGAGAAGCCGCCCGCGCCGCAGCCGCCTCCCGCGCAGCCTCACGCGTGGCAGGCTCCTCCTCAAAAGCCCGGCTCGGAATTCAAACGCGACTGGCGATTCGCAGCCGGCTTCGTGCTGGCCGGCCTCGGCGTGGTGATCCTGGTCACTTGGACATGGCAAAGTTTTTTTTCGGAGCCCGCCGTGCAGCGCGTGGCGGCCACCAGTAGCGCGACTCCCGCCTCGCAAACGGCGCAACCTGCCGCTCTCCCCAAAAGGGCCGTGGTCGCGACCGTGACTCCCATAGCCCCCGCGGCTGCCGGGGGGCGCGTCAACGTACAGGCTTCGGAACTCACCTGGGTTTCTCTGCGCGACGGCGTGGGCACCCCCATGCTGGCGCGCCTATTCAAGGCCGGAGACGTCCAGAGCTTCGACATGCCGAACGGCGCCACCTTGCGCATCGGCAATGCCGGAGGCCTCCAGGTGTCTCTCAACGGCACCCCGCTCGGCCCCATCGGCCCCAGCGGCCAAGTCCGCGAGGTGGTGTTTAGGAACGGTTCGTATAAGATCGTGAAGACGGATTAAAACGTCATCCCGACCTTCGCCACCAGGGAACGCGGCTCCAGAAAGTGCGTCCCGCTAAACGTCGACAGAAAATTATACAGCGCCGTTACATTGGTCAGATTCTGAATCTCGAGTGACGCCGTATAGCGGACTGTCCCTTCCTTGTGCAACAGGTTATCCGTGCCCAGGCCCAGGTTGAGGATATTACGCGGTTTCACGCGGTCAGGATTATGGTCGTCATTCTCCGCGCTGGGAAATGGACCGTAGCCGCCCTGCGGCAGCGTGACCAACTTCGACGTGACCACGCCTTCCGTCCCGCCCGTACCCAGACAATTGCGGATAGGGCTTGCTACCGTGGCGAAAACTCCGTTGCACGCGAGTCCAATCGAGACCTCCTGATTGGGCGTGAGCGCCATTGCCGCGCCCGCGTCCGGCACGCCGCTCACCACCATCCCACTATCGAAGCGGTAGGTCAACGCCACCCATTCCGCGTTCCTGGGTCTCTGGTAGCGCAAGCTCATGGTCGATTGGAAGGCCTGGTCGTGATCGATGCGGAACACGCCGCCCGCGAGCGGGGCGCCCTGCGGAATTAGACCGCCATCCTCCGGCGGAAAGTAGCGTGCGCGCGTGTGGCCGAAGGTCCAATAGGCCTGAAAGCCTTTGAGATTGGTGGTACTCACGCGGCCTGTGACGCCATCGAGTTTAGAGTTATGCCAGGCGATGGGAAACGTAATGGTGGTATTCAGAAGGGTGCTGAAGTCGTAGGAATTGTGGGTGTATTTCCAAAAATAGTCCGCGTCGATCAATAAGTACTTGCCTACCGCCTGTTGAAACCCAGCGTTGAACTGGTTGCGGAAGCCCGGCTCGATGGCTACCGCGGTGGAACCGAATACGTTCTGCGCCAGCCCTCCTGTTCCCGTCGCGCTCGACAGCAATAAGTTTTCGTTGAAGGGCGTTTCAAAGGTGCGCGCGTAAGAGCCGCGGAGGACCGTTCCTGTCTTCTTGATGTTGTAGGCGATGCCGCTACGCGGCTGAGGTCCTGTTTTTGAAACCAGGCCATCATAGACGTCGAAGCGAAAACCGACATTGAACACAAAGTTGCCGGCAGTGATCGCATCCTGCGCGTACATCGCGTACTGATTGATATTGGCGGCCGCATGGAAAGTGAAAAGATGGCCGCCGCGGCTGAGGTCGAAGGGAAGCAGGGCAGGGGAGAAGGGCGCGCCCGTCAGGTTCGGATTGCTGGCAACGTTCGGCTGAAATCCCGCGGCGGTGCACTGCGCGATGGATGTTAGTGCCGGATCGTCCACCGCGCTCCCGTCGCTATCAATGCAGGGGCTGTTGAATGCCGGATCGGTGATGCCGAAGGCGAAGTTCTCCAGCAGCCGCGTCTGTTTCAAATCCACGCCATATTTCAAATTGTGGCGCCCTTTGGTGGTCGCGACATCCGCCCGCACGCCCCAGTTCAGCAATTGCCGGTTCTGACTCTGCGTCGCCGGCGTGTCGGCGAAAGGATCCCGGCTGGGGTAGTAGTTAAATTGATCTTTACGGACGTAAGGGTTCACCGTGATCAAGGTATGTGCGCTCACCGTATGCTGGTAACCCGGGGCAATGCTCCAGGTCAGCACGCGCTGATGCTGGTCCTGTGAGAGCTGATCGTAGGAGTTGGGGTTTTGGATCCAATTGCGGGCCGCAAACAGGTTGAGATGAATGGCGTCCTTGCCGGTGGGCTCATAATCCAGGCGATCGAAGACTGTTTGGTTGTTGCCAATGTCGTGAATCGGCGTGTACTCCGGCGTATCCAGAAATCGTCCGCTGCGCACACCGTCGGCCGCGATGAAATTTCCGAACTTCGCACTGCCGAAGCCCAGGCCTAAGTTACCCCCGGCGGTCCCGAATGATCCGTAATTCGCTTCGACGTTGCCGAACATCTTCGGCGCGCCCAGTCCCGAGCGCGTGGTGATCTGCGCCACGAGGCTGCTCTTATCGCCAAACTCGGCGTCCGGAGTTCCTGTGGTGACCTCCATACTCTGGATGGCGCTGGTGGGCAGCTGCGTCGAAAAAACCTTACTCTGCTGATCGCTAATGGGCTGCCCGTCCACCACGAAGCTAGACTGCGCATGATCGCCCAGCGGGTGGAACAATCCGTTGCCGTCCTGCGCCACGCCACCTGTGCTGTAGGTTATGGCCTGGCTCAAGCCGCTCCCGGGGCTGCCCGAAGGCAGCTTCAGGATCAAACTTCGATCCACGTCCACGTGGGCGGAAGGATCGTTTTCGAGAATATCGGCTCCGGCTGCTTCCACGGTAACGCTGGTCTGTCCGCCAGCCACCGCCAGCTTCGCCTTGACTTGCACGGGGATCGCATTGCGCACGGACACATCCTGCTCAGAAGCATTAAACCCTGCGGCCGTGACTTCCAGGTGATATGGATTCGGTGGAATATTGGTCAGCCTGAAAGAGCCGTCCATTCCCGCCGTCGCCGATTGGCTATAGCCGGAAACGCCGTTCTTGATGGTAATCTTGGCGTCCGGCACCGAGGCGCCGCTCTGGTCAGTAACTGTTCCCTCGATGGTTCCAGCATTTCCGAGCGACTGCGCCCGCGCGCCAGCGGCCAGAAAAGTAAACAACAGCAATGACAAAAAATGTTTGAATGACATAACCCTCGCTCAAGAAAAATAAATACCGGATGGCCGGACGAATAGCCCGGCCGGATCAAGAAAGCAACGCTGAAGGGTAAGGCTAAGCCGGCGGCGCCCGGGAGGAATTAAAAGTGCGCCCATCGCCGGAAGTGTGAGGACTGACCTCGGCGGGCGAGTGCCACGCAGTCAGCGCAAGCGCGCCCAGTTGGGGGGTACTGACCGTGTGTAGCGCCGGAAAATGCCCGGCGTGGCCTCCTGCACAACAACGGTCGTCCGCGCCATGGTGATCCGGCTGAATCTCAGTGGCGCTGACCGATTGCACCGCGGCAATACTCACCAGCACCAGCAGAACTAGTAGAATGCGCGCGATTTGGCGGAACACACCCATGCCAGTCGGGTATTAGACGCAGGCGAACCGCTGCCGGTTTCAATAAAATAAGGCAGGCTTAAAACGGCAGGTCTGGCTCCACGTGCTGCTGCATGGCGGAGCGCGTCAGATAGGGATAGGGATTCACCGGATTGCCGCCCAGCCGAACCTCAAAGTGCAAATGCGGCGCCGTCACTTTTCCCGTGGCGCCGGAATATCCCAGGACTTCGCCGCGCCGGATTTCTTGCCCGGGCACCACTTCGAAGCGCGATAGATGCGCGTACCAGGTGTGCATGCCGTTGCCGTGATCGATAGCTACCATTTTGCCGTAGCCACCGAAGTACTCGGCGCGCGAGACAATGCCGTCGGCCGCCGCATGCACGGGAGTCCCCATTGATGCCGAAATATCCACGCCCGTGTGCAGCGCGCCTTCACCCGAGAACGGATCTTCGCGTTCCCCGAAGCGGCTGAGCAGCCTTCCGTTCACTGGCCACATGGTGGGAACGATATTGGTCTGCCAGCGCCGCGCATACAAGTGATCTACGCGCGAATAGCTGGCCGACTTCAAAAAATTGTATTCTTCGATCGATTCTTTGTAAGTGGGCACCAACGGGCCTTCGTTGGCGATATCGTCCGCCCCTTCCAGATTCCGCTTCAGGCCCAGGGCGACGCTCACCTCGCTGGCCATCAATTGCAGGGACGCGAGCTGCTCCTTCTTTTCAGAATTCTCTTGTTGAAGCCGCTGGTAGCGGCTGCGAAGCGTAGTGACTTGATCCCGCAGGGCATTGTAGTTAGCCACTTTCCAGCTCATCCGGAGGTAACTCGACACCATCCCAAAGAGCGAAACTGAGCCGAACAAAGCCAGCCCTAAAACCACGTACAATGCTTGATGCGGGACGTGGATCCGGCGAAGCCGTCCATGCAAAGAATGTGCGAGAACTACTACAAAGTAATGCTGCTTCATTGATCTCCCAAAAATGTACCCAGGACCATCACCCCAGGGAGTCCTTCCCCCGAATAGAAAACCTGGGCTGGAGATAACTTCAGACAGTCAAAAATGAATGAACCGTCATCATATCGAAACCATCGGGCGAAAGTCAATACCAACTTACACCTAAGGGACTAGAGTATATGTATGTTGTTTATTTGTATAGATTTAATGGCCAGGGATGGAGGACAAAAAAAGGGCGGAGCCGTGAGGAGTGTTTTTAGAACATTCCCCCGGTTCCCCGCCCACTACTGGACTGGATTACCGG
>JALYJH010000084.1 GCA_030775415.1 Acidobacteriota bacterium
GTCGCAGGATTTGACGCAGGAAGTTTTTCTCCGGGTATTCCGGTCGCTGAAGAATTTCCAGGCCGGTGAGGGGACGTTCAGCGTGTGGCTGGGGCGGCTGACGCGGAATCTGCTGATCGACGACTATCGCAGGAATAAGCTGGAGCGGGCTTCCGATTCCCTGGAGGACCGGCTGCCGACGATTGAAAATACCACGGCGGGATCCGCGCGGACGGACGCGATGCTGGCCGGGCGGGAAGCGAGCGAGATGCTGCAGGCGGCGCTGCAAAAACTGTCTCCGGAGTTGCGCGAGACAGTCATTCTGCGGGATCTAGAAGAGTTGGAGTACCGGGAGATCGCGCAGGTGCTGGAGATTCCCGAGGGAACCGTTAAATCCAGATTGAACCGCGGGCGGGCTGAGCTAGCGCGCGTTTTGCGGCGGACGCGGCAGGCGGCGGTATGAGCAGGATCACATGTACGGAATTCGAGATTCTGTTGGCCGATTACCTGGACGGCACCCTGGCAAGCGAGCCCAGGACAAACGTCGAGGAGCATCAGAACGAATGCGCGTCCTGCTCGGAACTGGCGGCCGATGCGGCGGGCGCGATCGGCTTCGTTGAGCGGGCGTCGGCTGTCGATCCGCCTCCGGCGCTGGTAAACCGGATTCTGTTTGAGGTCACCAACGGGAAGAGCCGCAGCGTCATCGAGCCTTCGTGGATGGAGCGGCTACTGGGCCGACGGGCCGGTTCCCTGTTGCAGCCGCGGTTTGCGATGGGGATGGCGATGGCGGTGCTTTCGCTGGCGATGGTGGGGCGATTCTGGTCGGCTGCGGAGAGTACGGTGGAGCGGTCCTGGGACCGGGCGGTGAAGGGTTATCAGAGTCTGCAACTGGTTTACGAAGTGCAAGCGCAACTGGAAGAGTGGACGAAGCAAGGCGCGGACGTGAGTGGCAATGACGGAGCGCGTCCGGCGCAGAATCCCCAGGGAGCGGAGAAACAATGAGCTCGCAAGGGAACATTATCGGCTACTGCCGGGAGTGCGGAAAAGCACTTGACGGGAGCAACGCCACGGCGGCGGCGGGAACGCTGTATTGCACCGAGCATGGTCCCCAGGTAGTGGCTGGGGCTTCGCTGCCGCCGCCGCTGCCGAGCGATCCGCCTTCCCCCTATACGGCGCCGGCTTACCATGCGGTGCCCCCGCTTTCGCCCAGGGCGGACTCGCGAGTTTCGCCGGGACTGGCTTTTATTTTGGGATTCATTCCGGGGGTGGGCGCGGTTTACAACGGCCAGTATGCCAAAGGGCTGGTCCACGTCGTCATCTTCGGATCCATCATCAGCATTCTGAGTTCAGGGGCAGCGCGGGGGTCCGAGCCGCTTTTCGGACTCATGCTTCCCACCTTCGTTTTTTATATGTGCTTTGAGGCCTATCACACGGCCAAAAAACGCCGCGATGGCGAGATGGTGGACGAGTTGTCGGGTTTAGTGCGAAGGGATAGCCCCGCGCCGCCGCGTTTTCCGCTGGCTCCGGCGCTGTTGATTGCGTTCGGCATTCTGTTTTTGCTGGACAACCTGGAAATTTTGCAGATTGGCAGGCTGCTGCGCTACTGGCCGGCGGCGCTGATTGTGCTGGGACTGTATCTTCTATACGAGCGCATCACGGAGACCAAATGAACACGAATAATGTATCGTTGTGGCGGTCGATCCGGGGACCGGTAATGTTGGTGACCCTGGGCACTCTGTTTATGATCGATCACGCGGGAGGCATCCGCTTCACTCGTAGCTGGCCGGTGCTGCTAATTGTCTTAGGGGTGCTGTGGCTGGGCGAGTATGTAGGGCATCCCAAGGCTTGAGGTATGCGTAGGAACTCGTTCGTAGCTCCGCTGCTTTTAATCGCGCTGGGGACGCTGCTGCTGGCGCGCACGCTTTATCCGGACTTTTCATGGATGGATTATCTGGCGCGCAACTGGCCAGTAATTCTGATTGCCTGGGGGCTGCTACGGATCGTGGAAATTTTATATTGGGCGGCGGCGGGGAAACCTTTGCCGGCGCGGGGCTTGTCGGGCGGCGAGTGGGTGTTGATTGTATTCCTGTGCCTGTTCGGGCTGAGTGTTCAGACGGTGCGGGGGGTGGCTACCTGGTTTCCGCAGCACTTACAAGTGGACGGGCTGGATCTGTTCAACGGCGAACGTTATGAATATCCTTTGAACGGGGAAAAGGCGGCTTCACATACGCCGCATGTGCTGCTGGAGGATTTTCGCGGGGATGCAAAAATCAACGGCGCCGACGCGGATTTGGTGAGGGTTGCGGGTCACAAGACCATTCGTGGACTCACTCAGAGGGAAGCTGAACGAAGCAATGACGCGTTTGCGCTGGCGATTGAGGGCGATGCTAACAATGTTGTGATCCGCGTGCCAGCGGAACGGGCGGGCATCCTGGGACGAGTTTCGGCGACGCTCGAGATCAGTGTCCCCAAAGGCGCAAGCGTGGAGGTCCATGGGCGCAACGGCGATCTGGAGATCAACGACATCGCGGGCTCGGTGGCGATTACTTCGGATAACGCCGGGGTACGCCTGAAGAATATCGGCGGCGATGCGCGCGTGGATCTGCGGCGGAGCGATGCGATTCACATGTCGGCGGTGAAAGGCGCGGTACAGATTAAAGGCCGGGGTTCCGACATCGAGTTAGAAGACGTGGGCGGAGAAGCCAGCATCGACGGAACTTACGCCGGGACCGTAGTGCTGCGAAAGCTGGCGAAGCCCGTGCATTTTTCGGGCACGCAAACGGAATTCAACATTGAGAGCGTGCCCGGTCAGGTGAGCATGACGCTCGGCGACTTTACTGGTTCCAAGCTTTCAGGGCCTACGCGTCTTTCGGGGCGGTCGCGCGATGTACAGATCAGCGACTTTACGGGGCCGCTGGATATTATGCTCGACCGGGGGGATCTGAATCTGACGCCAGCCCTGCCTCTGGGACGCATTCAGGCGCGCTTGCGCTCGGGCGATATTCGACTGGCGCTGCCGGCCGGCGCGCAATTTACGTTGAATGCAACAACCGGAAACGGCGATATTGCAAATCCTTTCGGGGGCGGGCTTGCGCTTGAAACCAAGGGCCGTCAGGGAACCTTGCGGGGGGCAGTAGGGAGCGGGGCGGCGATCAACCTCGAAACGCGGCGCGGCGATATTGCGGTGCAGCAAGCTGTCGTCGCGGGTACAAATACGCCGCTACAGAAGTTAGACCAGTAGAATTCTCACATCCATTACGTTGGTGCCTGTCGGGCCGGTCTTGATCAAGCCTCCGGCTTTCTCGAAAAAATGATACGAATCGTTATCGGCGAGGAACTTCGCGGCGTCCTCGCGCGGAGTGGCGGCGTCGGCGATAGCTCCGGCGGCATCAGTAGGGCCATCGATGCCGTCGGTGCCTGCGCTGAAAATTGTGACTTGCGGCAGGTCGGCCAGGGCAATGGCTGCGGCTAGCACGAATTCCTGATTGCGGCCTCCGCGTCCTTTGCCGCGGACCGTGACGGTTGTTTCGCCGCCGGAGAGGAAGCATACGCGACGCCCGCCGCGGGCGACGGTTTCGCGGGCGATGGCGGCGTGCATGCGTGCGATGTCGCGAGTTTCCCCATCGATGGCGGAGGAGAGGACGATGGCGCGATAACCCAGCTCCCGTGCCTTCTCGGCAGCAGCTTCGATGGATTGGCGGTTGCTGCCCACGATCACATTTTGCGCGGCAATTTGCGCCTTCGGAGTTTCCGTCAGGGGCAGCGGCGGCAGGCGGTAGCGCTTGAGCACAGCAGCGGCGTCGGCTGTGGTGGTTGTGTCGAGTACGGTGGGTCCTGAGCCGATTGCGCTGGGGTCGTCGCCGATCACGTCGGAAAGAATCAGCGCGATCACGGTGGCGGGGAAAGCCAGCGCGGCCAGGTGTCCGCCTTTGATGGCCGAGAGGTGCTTGCGCACCGTATTCATCTCATGAATGGTCGCGCCGCAAGCGAGCAGGCGCCTGGTGATCGACTGCTTTTTCGCCAGAGTGATCCCAGGGGCGGGGAGCGGCATCAGGGCGGAAGCGCCGCCGGAAATCACGCATAGGATTAAATCGCGCGGGCCGCTCTGGCTCGCGATATGCGCGATCTGGCGGGCGCCTGCTATCCCGCGTTCATCGGGAATGGGATGGCCCGAGGGATGCAGATGCACTTTGCGCAAACGGGCGCGGGTGCCGTCGGGAACGTTGATCCAGCCGCTGGTGACGCGGCTGCCGAGCAGGCGCTCGATCACGTGGGCCATGCCGGCGCTGGCCTTGCCTGCTCCGATCACGTGGATGCGATCGAAGTCCGCCAGGCGGTAGGGGCGGTGGTCTACATGCAGCGTGTTGCTGCTGGCTGTGACGTGGGCCCGCACAGCTTTCTCGGGATCGGCCGCGCGGAGTGCGGCGCGGAAAATGGCGAGCGCGTGTTGGCGGCTCACGGAACGAAGAGGGGCAAGGCTAAGATGCTGGCCACGATGGCGGCCGGGTCGCGATCGTCGGTTGCGATGCGATAATCGGCGCGGTGGTAGGCGTCGCGGCGGTCGGCGTAAAGGGCTTTCAGGCGCAGGGGATCGCGAGCGAGAGGACGATGCGTCTCATCGGCAATGCGACGTTCGATTACTTCGAGCGGGGTATCCAGCCAGATGGTCACGCCGTGGTTCGAGGCCAGTTCACAATTTTCCTGGATGGTAAAAGTGCCGCCGCCGAGCGCGACCACTTGCGGGCGGCCGGTGCGGACGTTATAAACCCGCTGCTTGAGCATTTCCGTCTCTAGCGCGCGGAATGCGGCCTCGCCTTGCCGGTTGAAGAGCTCGGAGATGGTGGTGCCGGCGGCTTTCTCGACTTCATCGTCCAGATCGTAAAAACTCCAGCCCAGCTCGTCAGCCAGCGCGCTCCCCACTTTGGATTTACCGCACCCCATGAATCCGACCATATAAATGCCAGGGGTCTGCTTGAGCTTGAGAATCATGTGCCCGCGAAAGTGATAATAGTAGCATGCAGGGATGGCTTCCGTTGTTTCCGCTCCAAGTAGTGCTGTTGCCCGAGGCCGAGCTTCCGCTGCATATTTTCGAGGACCGCTACAAGGAAATGATCGCCGAGGTTCTACGCGACAAGATCGAGTTCGGCGTAGTGCTGGCCAATGAAAAGGGCATCGTGAACACGGGATGCACGGCGGTGATCGAGCGCGTGCTGCGCGAATATCCCGACGGGCGCCTGGATATTCTGGCGGTGGGGCGGCGGCGTTTTGAGATCGAGCGGATCAACGACGAGCGCGCGTTTCTACGGGGCGAAGTGGATTACTTCGACGATGAGGATGCGACACTGCCGGAAGACGAATTTCGGGCGCGGGCGATTTCTGGTTACAACCAATTGCGGGCGCTGACGGCGGAGCCTCCGCTAGCGGCTGCGCACACGGACGACCCGCAGTTGAGCTTCCGGCTGGCGCGGCCGATTCAGGATTTAGGATTACGGCAGGCGCTCCTGGCGGCACGCAGCGAGGCGGAGCGGCTGCGCCAACTGGCGGAGTTTTTACCAGGATTTTTAATCCGGCAGCGACGGGTGGAGCATGTGAAACAGGTGGCTCCGCGCAACGGCCACGGCGGAAAGCTTCCGGGGGCTCATTGACGCGGCTCTCCCTGCTGATTGATGCTGACGATACGCTCTGGGAAAACAACATTTATTTCGAGCGTGCGTTTGCCGATTTTTGCGATTTCCTGGATCACTCGGCGCTTACGCCGCCGCAGGTGCGCGAAGTCCTGAATGAGATCGAACTGGTCAATTCAAAAATCCATGGCTACGGGTCCAAGAACTTCGGCCGCAACTTGCAGCAGGCGTACCAGCACCTGGCGGAGCGCGAGATCGAAGACGAAGGCTTGCGGCATGTGCTCTCGCTGGCGGAACGAATTTTAGAACAGCCCATTGAGGTGATCGACGGCGTGGAAGAAACGCTGGGCTATCTGAGTGAACGGCACGACCTGACGCTATTCACCAAGGGTAATCCGGAAGAGCAACTGATGAAAGTGGATCGCTCGGAGTTGGGGCGGTACTTTACGCATACGGCGGTGGTCAAGGAAAAGGATGCGCCCGCTTACTCACGCCTGGTAGCGGAGCGTGGGCTGGCGCACGATCTCACCTGGATGATCGGCAATTCGCCAAAGTCCGACATTAACCCGGCGCTCGAAGCGGGATTAAATGCAGTGCTGGTGCCGCATCCGCATACGTGGGTGCTGGAGCATCAGGATTTGCGGGATGCCGACGGCGCAAAATTTCTGCGCGTGGAGCGCTTCGCGGATTTACGCCGGCACTTTTGACAGCAGCGCGGCGAGATAGCTTACTTAAGGGCAGCGCGGGTGGCGATGTCAAGCACCCATCCGGGGAAGATGCCCAGAATCAAGGTGCCTAACGCCGATGCGTAGACCGCGATTTTCAGGCCGATACCGGGGGCCTCGAGCGTATCGAGCGATGCGCCCGGTTCTTTGAAATACATCACCACCAAAATACGCAGATAGTAATAGGCGGCCACGGCACTGTTGAGAAGGCCCAGCGCGGTTAGCCAAAAAAGGTTCGCGTCGAGCGCGGCTTTGAAGATATAGAACTTGCCGAAGAAGCCTGCGGTGAGAGGGACGCCGATAAGGCTCAGCAGGAAAATGGTGAGCATGGCGGCCATGGCGGGCTGGCGCTGGGAGAGTCCGGCGAAGTCTTCAATGGAAACGTAGCGTTCGCCCTGTCGCGATAAATAAGACACGACGGCAAAGGCTCCCAGGTTGGTGAAGGCATAAGCGGCCAGGTAAAACATGGCTGCGGCGGAGCCGATGCTCGAATGCGCGGTCACGGCCACCAGCACGTAGCCGGCATGGGCGATGGAGCTGTACGCCAGCATGCGCTTGATGTTCGACTGCTGAAGCGCGGCGAAGTTGCCGACGATCATCGTGGCCAGCGCGCAAGCCCAGACGATGGGCTCCCAACGGGCGGCGATGGGACCGAATGCGGTCATGAAGACGCGCAACAGAATCGCGAAGGCCGCGGCTTTGGGTCCTACTGAGAGGTATCCCGAGACGGGAGCAGGAGCGCCTTGGTAAACGTCAGGGGCCCAGATCTGGAATGGAGCGGCAGAAATTTTGAAGCCGAATCCGACGAACATGAGGGCGGCGGCGGCTCCAGCCAGGGCGAGCGGAGGCGTGGAGGTTTCTAGCGCGCTACGAATGTGGTCGAGATTCGTCGAGCCGGTGAGGCCGTAAATCCACGCCACGCCGTAAAGCAGGAAGGCGGTGGCAAAGGATCCCAGTAAAAAATATTTTAGGGCGGATTCGTTGTTGCGCGGGTCGTCGCGTAAGTAACCGGCGAGCACGTAAGAGGCGATAGACGAAATTTCCAGGCCGATGAAGATCATGATCAGCTCATTGGCGGTGACCATGACGCATTGGCCGACGATGCTGAATAAGATGAGAGCGTAGTATTCGCCACCGAACGCTTTCTCGCGGCGCAGATACTCAGTGGAGCTGAGAATCGCGATCACGCCGATGCCGATGACCAGGACGCGGAAGAAAGACGCGAAGCCGTCAATGACCAGCATGTTGCTGAACGCTGCGCCGGGGTCGCCGGCGGCGGATATCGAGGCTCCCAGTGCCACTAGCAGCGCGACGATGGAAAAGGGCCCGAAGATTTTGCGCTGATCGTCGTTGGTGAAAACGGCTTCCATGAACATCACCAGGACTCCGGCAATGGTCAAGATCATTTCCGGCAGGATGCGAAAATATTCGACGCCGGTGGGGAACAGATTAGCGGGCATTCGCCACCTCGCTCCCGGCCGGCCGCGGCTTGCTTTGCTCTAAAATTCGCGCGTTCTGCGCGCTGATGGAGGGCAGGAAGGTCTGCGTGTAAGTGCCCATCCATAACATCAACAGGAGCAGGGGCAGGATCGCGGCCCATTCCCGTGCATTCAGATCCGGCATGTGATGGCTAAGCGATTCGGATGGTTTTCCATAGAAAGTCCGCTGGTACAGCCACAGCATGTAGCAGGCGGAGAGAATGACGCCGATGGCGGCGAATACGGTAGCTGTGAAACTCGAGAACGAGGCGCCTTGCAGGACCAGGTACTCGCCCACGAAATTATTCAGCATGGGGAGTCCGACGGAGGCTAACGTCGCGATCAAAAATACGATCGCCAGATTCGGCGCGGGCGTGGCGACTCCGCCGTAGGCTGAAATTTCCAGGGAGTGGCGGCGTTCGTATAAGTATCCAACCAGAAGGAACAGCGCGCCCGTTGAAATCCCGTGATTCAGCATTTGATACACGGCACCATCCATTCCTTGCTGCGTGAATGAGAAGACGCCGAGCACGACGAAACCCAGGTGGCTGACCGATGAGTACGCGACCAGCTTTTTCATGTTGGGCTGGACTAACGCGACGAGCGCGCCGTAGACGATTCCGATCACTGCCAGCGCGATCACCCAGGGCGCTGACTTATGGGCGGCGTTGGGGAACAGCGGCAGGCAGAAGCGCACCAGCCCATAGGTTCCCATTTTCAGCATGACGCTGGCCAGCATGATGGATCCCGCGG
>JALYJH010000085.1 GCA_030775415.1 Acidobacteriota bacterium
GGGTAGAGGCTTGCATGCAGTCACCTGGCGACGTGCTTCTTTTTGGCAAGAACGCCGCGCGCGAATATGTTTACGGCCAGCACTAAAGTCAGCAGCACAAAGCCGGCTGACCAGGCTTGGCGATGCCAATCCTCGTAGGGCGAGATGGCGTAGGTAAAGATCATTACCGGCAAGGCTGACGTGGGCTGTTCCCATCCAGGGCTCCAGAAACGGTTGCCGAAACTGGTGAACAGGAGCGGGGCGGTTTCACCCGCCACTCGCGCCAGATTCAGCATTATCCCTGTCATGATCCCATTTTTCGCGGCGGGAATCACTACGGTCAGGATGGCTTTGGCCTTGGATGCGCCCAGCGCTACAGCGCCTTCGCGGAGAGAATTCGGAATGGCGCGGAGAAATTCTTCGGAGCTGCGTACGGCGATGGGGATCATCATCACGCCCAGGGCCAGGCCGCCAGCTAGTGTGGAGAAATGCTTTTGCGGCAGAACGATCAGGGTGTAGGCGAAGATACCGATGACGATGGAAGGCACGCCGTTCAGCAAGTCGGTCACATAGCGGATCACGAAGGAGAAAGTGCTGCCGCCGAATTCCGCTAAATACACGCCGCCTAAAAATCCGAGGGGGACGCCCACGACCATAGCGAGTGCGAGAAGTTTGGCGCTGCCTACGATGGCGTTGGCCATACCGCCTCCGGATTCGCCGACGGGGGTGGGGAGTTTAGTGAAGAAGTCCAGGGTGAGGCTGCTGCCGCCGTGGATGAACAGGTATCCTAGGATGAAGACCAGGGTTCCGGCGGCAAATAGCGTGCACAGGCCGGTGAGAGTTAACATCACTACGTTGACGGTCTTGCGGCGGAGTGTGTGCAGGTCGCCCATATTATGTTTTGTACTTATCGGCTCCCATGACCAGCAGGCGCGCTACGCCATTGATGACGATAGTGAGGGCGAATAGAACCAAGCCTAGTTCGATGAGGGCACTGGTATAGAGCTTGCCGGTGGCTTCGGTGAACTCGTTGGCGATGACGGCGGCGATGGAATAGCCGGGGGCGAAGAGCGACGCTTTGATTTTGGGATCGTTGCCGACGACCATAGTGACGGCCATGGTCTCGCCGAGGGAGCGCGCTAGCGCCAAGAAGATGGAACCCATGATGCCTTTTTTTGCGTAGGGGACGACGACATCCCAAGTGGTCTCCCAACGCGTGGCGCCTAGGGCGAGGGCGGCTTCGCGCTGGTCTCCGGGGACCGACAGGATCACTTCACGGGAGATAGAGATGATAAACGGGATGATCATGACGGCCAGCACCACACCCGCCGAAAACAGGCTGACGCCGTAGAACGGACCGCTGAAGAATGGGGTCCAGCCGAGAGCGGCACGGAGCGAGGGTTCCAGCAAACGCAGGATGGGGACCAGCACGAAGATTCCGAGGAGTCCGTAGATCACGCTGGGGACGGCTGCCAGGAGTTCGATTAAAAACGTGAGGGCGTCGGAAATTTTGGGCGGCGCTAATTCCGCGAGGAAAATGGCGCCGCCTACGCCTAGCGGAATGCCCATGAGTAAGGCCAGGAAGGACGTCACCAAGGTTCCATAGATGAAGGGCAGGGCGCCGAATTGATCGTTAACAGGGTCCCAGGTTTGGGTATAGAGGAAGGACCAGCCGAATTTCGCACGGGCATCGGCGGAGTTGATGAACAATTCGTAGACCAACAGCGCTGTAACGAGCAGGATGCTGGCGGCGGCTATGAAAGTGATGACGTAGGCAGCCTCGTCGCCACCGCGCAGGCGCTCCAAAAAGTTCGGCGCCGGCCGGGAGGGACCGGCGCGCGAAACGGTTGTGGACGAGGCCGCCATGTAGAAAGCGCTTTATTGAACCTTGGCGATCGCTTTCAATTCTTTCGCGACCACTGCTTTGGGAAGACGGGCGTAGGCCAAGGGCTCAGTCATGCTCTGGCCGTCAGCCAGCATCCAGGCGAGAAAATCCTTAATGGCTTTTTTCTTCGTGGGATCGGATATCTTTTCAGGAATCAGCAGCCAGGTGAAGCTGGAGACGGGATAGGCGTCTTTCCCGGGAGCATTGGTGATGGAAACGCGGAAGTCATCCGGCATCTCTTTCGAGCTCGCGGCGGCAGCGGTGACGCCGGCCAAACTTGCCTGAACCCAGTTCCCGGCCGCATTCTTGACCTTACCGGTCTTCATTTTGTTTTGGACGGCGTAGATTAATTCGACATAGCCGATGGAGTTGGGAGTCTGCTGCACTTGGCCCGAGACTCCTTCGTTACCCTTGCCGCCGAGACCGACGGGCCAGTTGACGGACGTTCCGCGGCCCACTTTCATTTCCCACTCGGGGCTGACCTTAGAAAGATAGTCGGTCCAAATGTAGGTGGTGCCGCTGCCATCGGAACGGTGGACAACGATGATGTCGGCAGCGGGCAGTTTGGCAGCGGGGTTGGCTTTCGCGAGTTCCGGGTCATTCCATTTGGTGATCTTGCCGAGGAAGATTCCGGCTAGGGCTTCCGGCGTGAAGTTGAGATCGGTGTTAACACCGGCGACGTTGTAGACGGGCACGTCGGCACCCATCACCGTGGGGAAATGCAGGATTCCAAAACCGTGCTTGTCTTTGAATTCCTGCAGTTGCTTGTCGTTCATGGGGCCGTCAGAGGCTCCGAAATCGACGGTTCCTTCGGTGACCTGCTTGATGCCGCCGCCGGAACCGATGGATTGATAATTGAATTGGAGGTTGGAAAACTTCTTGTGGTACGCGTCAAACCACTTTGAGTACATTGGATAAGGGAACGTGGCACCGGCCGCGTTGATTAAAATCTGTTGCGCTGACGCCACCCCGGTGGTCAGGGCGGCTAACACAGCCACCTGCGATACGAATCGCTTCATAACATACTCCTTCACTATTTAATCAAGTCTTTATTACAGAACGATTACACACTCGGGCTATCGCCGTGATAACCCGAGTAATCAATAACTTAGAAGTTAGGCATGGCTCCGGGCAAGGTATAGCGGATATTGAAATAGATGGTGTTATCGTGAGTCGCTTTGGGCGCCCCGGCGGCCACGGACCAGGGTTCGCGCATCAGGTATTCATACTGACCCATGACGTTAATGGCTCCATAGCGCGGATTCCGCCACATGGTTTGATTGAACCCGAAGGTTAATTCGTTGATGGAGCGGTTCTGACTGTTGGGGGCTCCGCTGTAACCGTAACCGATCCTGGTGGTGCCGTTGGCGTCGAGCGCGGTATTGCGACCGATGTAGATCCCACCGTAGTAGGCGTAGAGCAAGGTGTTCTTGACGGTCAACTCAACACCGTCGAGGGTGCTGTCAGCGCGAACAGGGCTGAGGGAGCCATCGGCCCGAACAATGACGTCGGGCGCCTGCCCAAACAGGTAGCGGCCCTCGCCATCGCTAAAGAAGTTAGACGATATCAGGCGGAGATTCTTCAGGACCGCGACATTGAAGCCGACTAACAGTCCAGCGCCCTCGGTAGTGTGGTGCGTCCACGGTGCCGCGAGACTGGCGGTTTTGAAGTTGCTTTCGATGCCACCGACTTCAAAATGGAAGCGGGAGGTCGGGTCGAAGGCGATTTTGGCGATGAAATCGGGGGTGAATGTTGGCTGACCGAGATAGCTGGCCAGGGTGACGTTCTGGGCGCCGTCGAGTTGGGTCGAGATCAGCGTGGAAAGACCGGTAGGCAGGGTAATGCCAGAGCCGCCGGCTGAGCCGCCGATGTACTGATCGGCTTGTTCAGCCGAGAAGCCGAAGGTCACTTTCTTGGTGGGGTGAATCAGAACACGCAGACCGGGTTGGCGGGTCCAGGTCAAGCCGGCGACGTAATTAATGTCGACGACTTGGGTAAAGAAGATATCGCCAGGCAAGGCGGAAATCCCGTTCCGATTAGGGGTGAGCATGCTCCAGCTTTGGCCGGCAAGGAACTCGACTTTGGATTTGCGGACGTCGGCCCAGAAGAGACGGAGGCGGGGGACAATCGCGCCGTTAGAAACGGCCAGCGAGGTAGATCCGCTGGTTCCGTTGAAGTCGAACTCGTTATAGCCGATGAAGTGGGTACCCTTCCAATCGCCATCGATACGGAAGCCGAGACGCGAGTTTTGCTGGCTGAAATGGAACTCATTGAGGTTACCGTTAATCGTGTTGTTATAAGGAACACCGCCGAAGTTGGAACCCATGCTCGAGGCCGCGTTCTTGTCGCGCCAAAAGGACGTGAAATCCATAAAGCCAATGGGGACGACACAGACGTTGCCGATCCTGAGGAATGTGGGGACGACCTTATCAACATCCGCCTCGCAGGGATTTTTGGCCGAACCTGTGGGATTGGGAGCCGCGGCTTGCGGCAATGGGATCGCCGGGAGGGCCATGGCCGCGGGTAAAGATTTGGACCGCGGAACCAAGCCGCTGGTGCTGGCGACTTCGCCTAGATTGCGGAAGGTACTTACGGGGGTGGGATCGGCGGCGGGTAGGGGCGCCGGTGCCGGTGCAACTGCACTCGTCTGCTGCTGAGTTCCTTGCTCCTGCGCCAGGGCTTGGCGGAGATCATTAATCTGCTTCTGTTGATCCACCAGCATCTGCTTTAGCTGTTCGATCTCAGAGGGCTGCGAGCCCGCGTTATCGGCTGCGGTTAGCGGCATCATCGAGCTCAACAGGCAGGCTAAAAGCACCTGTCCAGTTCGCTCCTTCATTCTTTTCATCCAATTTGCTCCTGTGGTGTGGAATTGAGCGGACTCGCTCAGTTTCAAAACTTGATCTTGAATGGTGAGAGTAGCGAGGAAGAATGTTTTTGTAATTAATAGAACGTTACAACTTAGTTACGGCGATCAGGGCTTGACAGAGGTTTGGGCGGCTTCGAGAGTGTCGAAGGTCGGGAGGAGCCCGTCCACGTGGGTGACGGCAAAAAGGGTCTTGATACGATCACCCAGGCCAGTGATGCCGAAGGCTCGCCCGTTGCGCTGGCAAGAGGTGTAGGCGCTGACGACGCAGCCGAGGCCGGCGGAGTCCATGTAAGCCACGCCGGAAATGTCAAGAATGATGGGTTTGGCGGTTTCTTCGCGCACGATTTGTTGGAAATCAAAAAGCGTCTGGATAGTGAGTGGGCCGGAGAGGGCGAGAATTCTGGCGCCGGCGGGGCTTTCGGAAGTTTCGACTTTGAAGGTGGGGGTAGATGGTGTCACAAGCTATGACTCTAACAACTGGCGCATGAAGTTGTCATGAATATTTGGTTACGATTGGGTTACGCGCTCAGGAAGCAGGACCTGAAAGGTGGTGCCTTTTCCTACTTGGCTTTCTACCGTAATATTGCCGTTCATGCGTTCGATCACATGACGCACAATGGAGAGGCCTAAGCCGGTGCCGCCCACCTGGCGCGAGCGGGCTTTGTCCACGCGGTAAAAGCGTTCGAAGATACGCGGGAGGTCCTGGGAGGGAATGCCTACGCCGGTGTCGGCTACCCTAACGGCCACGCGTCCGTCTTCGAGGGTGATGCGCACGCGCACTTCGCCGTCGGGCCGGTTGAACTTTATGGCATTGGCAAGAAGGTTCAGGAAGGTCTGTTCCAAGCGAAGGCGGCTGCCGGCTACGTGGAGATCTTGCATTTCTTCGCGGATCAAGCGGACGCCGCGAGCGCGAGCTTCGGCTTCGACGGTGAGCAGGCCGTCTTCGAGTACGCCACGGACAGAGACAGTCTCCGTTTCCTGATCGGCTCCCGATTCGAGTTCGGAGAGAACCAGGAGATCGGCTGCGATGCTGCCCAGGCGGACGGCATTGGCGCGGATGATCTCCACGAATTTGCGACGGTTTTCGGTATCGTCGAGGGCGCCATCGAGGAGGGTGTCGGAATAGCCGATGATGCCGGCTAATGGGGTGCGCAGCTCATGCGATACGTTGGCGACGAAATCCTTGCGGACCTGTTCGAGGCGTTCGAGGTCGGTGATGTCGTGGAAGATGGCGATCACGCCGCGGCCGGCGGGCATGGCCAAAGGCGTGGCTTGGGCTTCGAAGGTACGGGGGATGTTGGCAAACAGATGGAAGCGGAGTTTACCGGGCTCCCCGGAGGCGCGCACAGAACGGATCAATTCGTAAAGAGCAGGATCGCGGACGACTTGCAGGAGGCCAACCCCTTCATAGCGTCCACGGAATCCGGTAGCCGTCAGCAAGGCCTGATTGCAGAAGGTCACTTTCAACTCTGGATCAACGGCCAGAACGCCTTCGGCCATGGCGCTGAGGATGGCTTCGCGGCGGGCGGATTCAAAGCGGAGGTTGCTGACCAAGCCGCGCAGCTGGTGGCCGACGCCGGCCAGGGATCGCTCCAGAGACCCGAGGTCGTCACCAGGATCGGTCAGGACGCCGGGTTGTGCTCCAGGTCCCAGCAAGCCTTCGGCGGCACGTTTGAGGCGTCTCACGCGACCGGTCAAGGTGCGCGAAACCAATAGAGCTGCCGCGGCGGCGATGAAAGCGGCGGCCGCGGTGATTTCGAGCACCTGGGCGCGAACGCCGGGGGCGACCGGAGCAAGGGCATAGGTGAGCGAAATGAGAGTTACTACGAGCAGCGTGATGGCGGCAGCCACCAGGCGCCGAAACAGGGAGCTGCTCATGACGGGTCCGCCACCAGACTAGCAAGTTTGCCGGCACTCTGAATGAGAATTTCGGCGGCGTTCGCGGACTAGATGTCATGAGACTGTGGATGCTGTTCGCCGTTCTGTGCGCGACAACCGTGGTGGGGCAGACCAAAGCGGGTCCTGCAAAGCCGATTGCGGCGCAAGGCACGACCGCTCAGCAGGACAAAGAAATGGAAGCCGTCATTCGAGCCAAGCTCGCGAAATCAAAGATCGGCAAGGATGGGCTGAGCGTGCGGGTGCAAGGAGGCGTGGCATTTTGGGAAGGTTCGACCAACGTAGTGCAACACAAAGGCGCGGCAACGCGCATGGCTAAGACTGCGGGCGCGAAGCGCGTGGTGAATAACATCAAGGTAAGTGACGCGGCGAAAGAGACGGCGTCGGCAAATCTGGAGCAAGGGCGGAGACGGGCGCAGGTGAAGCGCGGGGAAGTGCGCAGTCAACCGTAAAGCCGCGGCAAGGAGGGTAGAACTACCAGGTTCCCATGTGCAGGACCAGCCCAGTCTTGAACTGAAAGCCTTGCGGAGAGGTGAAGTCATTTAATCCCCTGGCCCAGGAGCGGGTGTAATCTACTCCCACTAAGCGGAGCGCAAGGGCACGGTTGAAGCTGTAGTCGAGTCCCATGCCAACAGCAAATGCGAAGCCATCGCTTTCGAACTGTTGCGTGTACTGGCTGTGGTCGGGGGGCTCCGAGCCGTTGATTTTGGAGAGACCCACCAGATAGGATTCCTGCTGGGGAAACACTAATTCCTGCGTGAGTTTATTGCCGCCGAACAGCACCTGGAAGTAGGGGATGAGTGGACCATTGAGGGGCGGCGTCCAACGCGGGCCGGCTACATAGCTAAGAGAATCGCCGCTCAGGTTCTTCTCGAGGCCGGTCATTTTGCAACCGTTGACGTCGACGACGATTTGCCATTGCGAGCTAACGCGAAACGCGGCAGTCGCTCCGCCGCCGGCGCAGGTACCACTGGGCTCGGCGAACGCATAGGCATTGGCGGCGAAATCGAAAGGAGCTACTCCGCGGGGCCGTTCGAGGCTCTTTCGGGGGAGCGGCTTTGGCAAGCGAGCGGATAAGAGACCGGCGCGATCCGCAGGGCGTGCCCAAGGCCATTGTCCGCTCACGACGTTGGCGAGGCTGCGGCTGGGATTGGCTCCGCCACGTACCAAGACTCTAACCAGGCGATTTTCGGTTTTTCGCTCGACGTAGCGGACCAGGTAGCGGTCGAGCGCATCTTCAGCAATCATCCAACCCAAGCCGAATGCGGGAGTAACAACGTGGTCGACGAAGCCTTGCTGGGGATAGGCTGCTTGCACATTGCCAATGGAGGCTTCACTGATGAGTCCGATCTCCATTTGCTCGCTGTAGGCCCATGCAAAGGCGCTGGCGCGAATGCGGCTCTTCCAGTAATCCGGATTCTTGCCGAACTCAACGTTGCGATAGCGGGGATCGTTGAGAGTCCATAGATAAGCCGAGACGGCGCCTTGCATGGGGTGGCCGACGTAGTTTACATAAAACGGATCGCCGTCAGACCAGCCGTGCAATGCGCCGACGGAATTTAAATAACCATAAAAGAAGGGCTGACCGGGGTGGCGCGTCCCGGGTTCAGTGGCGTAGCGGAAAGCATGCTCAATTAGCAGCAGACGGAAAGATTGACTGAACAATGACTTCCATTGAACCGCAGGAATAGCCGGGTTTTTCGCAGACGAAAGCGGCGTCTCAGGAGAGACTAAATCTTCTTCGTCCGCCTGCGCCCAAGCTGTGACGGCGGCCATAAACACAATGACGACGATGGAAAGCCGACCGATGCTCATAGGTATTGTCGCGATTTTCGTTGCAGGAAAAGGGCCACTTAGCGGGCCGAGAAATACCAGAGA
>JALYJH010000086.1 GCA_030775415.1 Acidobacteriota bacterium
TGCAGGAGTGGCACGAGAAGCGGGCGGCGGCGCTTGAGAGCGTCGAGGTCTCGAATGACTTTCTGGCGGCGCAGCGCAAGAAAATTTATGAGCGCATCGAGCATCCGTCGCGCAAGCACTGGTTGTGGGCTCCGGGGTTAGCGGCGGCTTTTGCGCTGGCGATCGGCGTTTTCGTATACCATCCGGTTCCGAAAGAACAGCCGCGGCGCAACGTGGAGATGAGCGACGCGCAGTTGTTCGGCGAGGTTTATTCCTTGGAACAGTCTCTGGAACCAGCGGCGGCGGCTCCGGCGCGGGCGTTGTTTGAGGACGAGCAATAGTAATGCGGACTTGGATCATGACGGTTTTAGCGGTCCCGGTTGTCCTGCTGGGGCAGGCGCGGCAAGGTCCGGCTTGGTGGGAGAGCCCCTGGTGGAACAGTCCGCTGGTGCAGAATCTAGATTTGAATGAAGCGCAGCAGAAAGAGATCCGCACGACGGTTCGGGAGTATCGCGGACACTTGATGGATTTGCGGGAAGCGGTGCAGCGGGCCGATGGCGATTTACAGGCGGCGCTCGATCAGAGTCCGCTGGATCAGAAAAAGGCCAACGATGCGATCGAACATCTGGCGACGGCGCGGGGCGAATTGACACGCACCATTTCGCAGATGACGGTGCGGCTGCGGACGATTCTGACCAACGAGCAATGGCAGGAACTGCAGCGGCGGCAAGCGGAGCGCAGGCAGGGTGCTTTGAATGGGCGCGGCAAGGGCGGACGCTTTGGGCCTCCTCCGGCGGCGGCTACGCAACAGCGGCCTTAAGGCCGTCAAACCAGACCAGTGCATCTTGCGTTTCGCAGCAGTCCAACTTGCGTAGCCGGGGCGGCAATATAGGCAAGCCGCCGGCGTGTGCGCAGGTTGACATTTAAGGGGCTGGCACGGTATCAGTGGGATAGTCACGAGACACACGGGGCGCGGTAGCCAAGTGGTAAGGCAGAGGTCTGCAAAACCTTTATTCGTCGGTTCGACTCCGATCCGCGCCTCCAACAACTTACCTGCATTTGCCATAATTTAGGCCTTCCCGGGATGTCCCGGGAGAACCCGCGTTTTCCCGGTTTTTACGCATTCGTACCGGACGGAAACCGGACGAACGTTTCGACCCGGAAATGTTTTGCAAGCCTTCTCCGTTCAATTGATACGCTCCTTTTCTTGTCCACCTGAAACTTCGCGCGCCGCCGGCTTGCGGATCGATGTTGGCGTCGGAAGCTCGGCGTCGACGGATGGTTTGGTGGTGGAGTTCTCGAAATCAAGCATGGCGCGATCCTGAGCCTCTTGGCGGACGTGCACGTACTTCATCACGCTTCGAAGGTCCGCGTGGCCTAAGATTTTCGCGAGCGTTGCTACTGGCATTCCTGACTCAGCCGCGCGAGTCGCAAAGGTGTGCCTGAAATCGTAGATGACGAACGCGACGCGAGACGCCTCTTTGAACTGCTCGCATCCGCAGGGACACTTTCCCTTCACATGCTGGTGGCGCCGATGGCTACACTTGCACACCGCCAAGTCTTCCAGAACACGGCCGTGAGCGCCGTTCACTTTCGCCATATGCGTTCCGGGTAACTTTCCTGGGAATAACCAAGGCGACCCCATCTCTATCCGCCTCGCGCAGATCCGGAGGCTTTCCGCCATGAGCTTCAGTTGGCGGCGCGCTGCATGAGACTTTCCGTCGCGTATGATCAGCAACGCTTTTTCAAGGTCGACGTCTTCGGTCCGAAGGGCCAGGATTTCTTCGGGCCGGCAGCCCTGGTTCAGCATCAATCTCCCGAGGTCATGTAACGGGGAGGAACGTCGCGCCGCATCGTCGAAGTAGAGGGCCTCTTCTTCCTGAGTGAGAACGTGAATCCGTACGGCGTCCTTATCGCTAGGAATATCCACGCCGCGGACCGGGTTCTCGCGCGCCCAGTTATGATCGATCCAATAGCCGAACGCCTTCGAAAGAGCATGCAGGTCGTGACGGATTGTGATCTCCCGAACCTTGTGCTCCGTACGGCGCCAGGATTTGAAATCGTTCACGTGCCCGCGGAGGATTCCCGAGATGGGAGTAGTCCGGAAGAATTGGCCCAGGCTCACAAAGCTCGTGCGCAGCCGGCGGGCGGTACTGGGGTGATCGCGATATTCACCATCGGCCCATTGGAGAAACTCAACCGCAGCATCACTGAAGGGTTTCACCTGGAGCTTCAACTCGTGGGCCCGGCCGCTGACTACCAACTCCCGGGCTTTCGCCTCTTTGCGCGCCGCCGCGTTCCTGTTGCGTTCGGTGGCGACCAAGCCGGTGTTGCTGCTGTACTCGCGGCCGTCCACCCAAAACCGGTAGTGCCATGTCCCGTTTCTTTCCCTGATGGGCATCGTTGGTTCTCCTGATGCGTGATTCTAGCCATTCCTGCACGTCCGCGTCCCGATAGCGGATGCCTCCTGCGCGAATATACGGCGGACCATGCCCGGCTGCGCGCCAATTCGCAAGGGTATGTTCTGACACTCCAAGAGAATCGGCCAGATCCAGTGGTTTAAGGAGCCTGGGTACACGATTCCCGCCAACGTTTAAGGTTGGCTGCGGAGCGTGAATTGACATGGCGGTCTGCTTTCCTAGAGTCCCTTCCTTTTGCTATCGATGTGCTCGTGAAGATTGCCGCTGGTGGTTATGGTGAAGTTCCCCTGGGCCAGCATTGTGGCGAACTTTTTCACTGATGGGCTGCGCTTCATCTTGAGGTATCGTGGAATCCCTGTTGGGCTTTTCTTCCACTCGCAGATGTCACCTTCGACAAGAAGTTTCGCCTGATGCGCGTCTACACTCCGGCATAAGCGGGAAACCAATCGTCTTCCATCTGACCATCGCACTTCATACACTTCTGCTGTAGGCCCCGGCTGCGCCCGGGGGACGATGGATGCGCCGACCGTCGGGGCCGGAGGACTCGTCACGTTGTGGCCCCCACCGGCCAACCAACCTCTGCGGCAACTTCCCGAACTCGCAGCCTCGCGGCGATCAGCAAATTCAAGGCAGAGTCGAGCCGCTGCAACTCCTCGTTAGTTGGTTGAACGTGACCCCTCTCAATAAGAGAAAGCCGGGAGCGGTCGATACCGGCATGACGGGCGAGTAGGATCGCCGGTATCTCCGCCGTTATTCGTTGCGATCTGAGCGTAATAATATTCATGACAACAACCATCTGTTGAAATAGTACCACTGATCATCTGATAACTGTTTAATTTTGATGGGTTTACGGTCAAAAATACGCCAGAAATGGCGTCTGGAATGGGTCGTTTTTGAGCAGTTGAAATAGCTATTTCTGTCGGACTATCGGCCAGCAAATGTCAACTAGCTTAGCGCAGGTTTTTGACCCCTCGTTCACGGCACTTGCTGTAGCCCCATCCTCGTCCTTGCGGGCGATCAATCCGCTCGATACACCGCAGATTCGAAGGGTGAGCCAAGTGAAATGCTTGGTCTTGTAATGCCCAGCTTTCTTGGTCGGATTGGCTGGGATCGTCGGCTCTAGGGCCGGTTGCTGCAGGAGGGATCGTTCGATGTTTCTTCTACCTTCCTTTCTGGAGGCGGAAAGGAGAGTTCGGAGTTCGCGTTCGGAAGGCGGCACTTTGCGTGTGGACATGAATTCGGCGTCAAGAGAGCCTGACGACGGTCCTGGAAATTGTCTTCTGAACTCTTGAACCTTCTTTTCCTGCATTTCGAGCTCACGTGGCGGGATATCTCCCAATAGGGCAAGCCATCGACACAAATCTGGCTTACTTTCTTGGAAGCGCGAAGTGACCCAATCTTCTACCCACCCCGAATGAGAATTCAAGCCAAAACGGCGCACCCAGTTCGGTATCAGGCGCACGCAGGCCACATCGGCGGCTATATCCAACTCGAGAGTCTCGGCAATCGATAGGGGTGACGGCGCGGTAGATCCGTAAATCATAGAACTAGCCCGCGGCCCTTTCGATTGCCTTGCCGCTACCTCTTTTCGGGCTCTAGTCTGGCAGTCGCGCCACTCTTCGTAGACCTGAGTGATACTCGAAAAAGGATCGTACCGAAGCGCGAAGGTTGGTCTCCCCTGCGAGCAGACCGCCAATAGTCTGTTCAAAAAATAGGACTGATGTGAGGTGAGCGGGCCGAGTGGCTCCGCTGGAATGGCTGTTAGATAGTCGGGACCCATCGCTCCTCTAGCGAATTCCCCGATGCCGCCGAAGCGGAGCCGCCCCTCGCCGAGGATGCGAGCCTTCGCCGGCGGATCAGGCCAGGTTAGGGCGGCTGTCGCTATTCTAGCCGAAACATTTTCGGGCGTCTATGCGTGTGCGGCAAGTCTGCGGTAAGTGATGTGTTGCTGGCGACGCCCGAACCCGTACTCACTGCGCCCCTTCACCACGGTTGAGGAATGCTTCAGCAAGAAGTGGGAAAGCCAGTGGGCGGCGGTCGCCGTCTGGTGCCGCTGGTATAACTTCGGACGTGTCCACAAATCGCTTCGCATGACGCCAGCGATGGCTGCCGGGATCTCGGCTAACATCTGGAGCGTGCGCGATCTGCTTAAATATTTGACGATTAACGTGATATAGTCCGTAAATGCCTGTATTCGCCGATGCCTCCCGCGAAGAAATTAGACACCTACTTCAACTATTTCCGATCACCTACCTGAAGGCGTCATGGCCGGAATTTAGGGGGACAAAGGACCAGATAGCAACACAAGTTGCGGGGAGCGCGGACCGGCAAGCGATAGCCAACTTCGTCGTTGACAATTTCACATGCTGCAAGCAGCATGTCCGCGTATTTACCCTCGGGCAGGGGCAACTTACATTCCCTGTCGGACTCGCCGGGGGAGAGCAGATCCACCAAGCCGCCGATACGCAGGCGATGTATATGGTCCGCGTGAATCACAAGGTGATTCTGAGCGATCCACTGGAACACGCTCACATGAACTTTCTCTGGCCAATCCTCATACAAAGGTTAGGGGATAATCTCGTGCTGCGCTCAGTAGGGCTAGAGAAGGATTTAGAGGCCTATTTTGACCGCCCCTGCTTTGTACGCTCCCGGGACATTGAGGAGGACGACGTAATCGAGGAACTCGCTCCGCTGCATCTGGGCGTCGCAGATTTGCATGCTGGCGTTAAATCCCTGTGGGAGAATGGGTTCATGGATGCCATACGGACGACGTTCAAAAAGCCATATTCTCAAGCGTCCGAAAAAATGGATGAGGGAAAAGGAATTCGTGAGCACTACCCGGAACTGTATGAGACGTTGAAAGTCTCAACTCTGTTCAGCACTTTGTTTATAATCCAAAAAACAGCTGATTGTTCGGTTGGAGCCGTCACCTGCAATCCGTCGGCTGGATTTTTATCATTTTCAAGCTACGCCGAAAAGCAGAATGGAACGGACTATGTGGTATCACAGATTCTTCAACAGAATCAGCCAGCCGCCGCCCAAGACTCTTGAAGCGTTGGCTGCCTTAAATCCCGACAAGTTCTATCTAGAGAACGTTCGTAGCCTGCTCGAAATTTCTTCGCGCGAGGCTCAGAAGATTTGCGAAATTGCGGTCCGGCAGGGGTTATTCGACCGCGGGGTTGAACTGTTAGCCCCGGATGGGGTAGTTGTAGCTTCCGCCAAAGACGAATCGGATTTCCCCGAGACCGTCACTTACTGGGAGGAGATAGCCGGGGACCACATTCCAGCGACCACTCAGGCCCGAACCCTCAAGAAACAACAATTCTATCGACTTCATGAGCATCTCTCCGCAACAAAAGCCCATACCCACGCCTAAGCAAGCCGAGACGTTGGATATCCTCAACCGCATCTATATGGCGCGGCTAATGCTTTATGTGGTCCTAGCGCTATTTGTGATCGGATTTCTAGCTTTCATCGCGGCGATGTTTATTACCAATGGGGACGGAATCGCAAAAACGATACTCGGCGGAATTGACACCCTGCTTGGTGTTCGGTTGGCGCAGATCAGCAAGCACCTCTATCCCAGTCGAGAAGTTTCCCCATCGCCACGGACACAGACTTAGTGCACTACCCAGATTCGCTGCCCTCCTCCCGCTGCCTAACGTGCGGACAACTCCGCGAGCGTCAAATGCGCCATCCGCCACCCCACGGTGCCTTCCTTGAAATCGCGCGAGATCAGCAGCTTGGTTTCATCAGCGTCGCTTGCTTCCACCCAGATGCGTTCGCGGTGTGGGTCGCACCAACCGAACACGTCCTCGACTGAATTGAAAGTGTCGATCATATGATGCACACGACGGCCGGGGAAGCGAGTCGAGAAGCCGTAACAGCCTGTTGCCTGATCGAAGTAGATGGTGGTTTCGGGAATGCCTTCGGACACGAGTGAATTTTACCGCGCGGCGCCGCGGATCGGAGGGGGCTGCGATTTCTATTCGGGCCTTCCTATTTGCAGAAACACTTCACTAAGCCATTGCCGGGCATCCAGCGGAGTTGCCCGCTGGTGGTTTTGTCACACCCGCATCCGCGCCAAGAGAGATAGCCGTGTCCAGAACCTTCTTCCGCCCGGCTGAAACAGCAATAATTTTCAGATTGCCTTTGTTCTCCGGCGCCGATAGCCTGGTGATCAGCTCAAAGCCGTTGCTCCTCGGGAGAAATACGTCGACGATGGCCAGAGTGAAATTAAGCTCGTGTTGATTCAATAGATCTAACGCTGCATCGCCGTCTGCCGCGCCGAGGACCAAATAACCGCGCTCTACCAGAATATTGGTGAGTTGAGAAATGAAGATAGGATCGTCATCTACGATCAGTACGAGTCCCTGCGGCATACCCATACTTACTTATAGAAGCCGCCCGTGGTCATGATCGTGCCGCCGAATCCTTAGAAGCCACTGCTATTCCCCATCCTTCGGCGCCAGCTTCATCTAATCAAACTTAATTCTCTTTGCCGCTTCCTCAACAGATTTCCTGCGCTCATCCCGCTCGGCGCGTTCGCGTGCTTCCTCAGCAGCTCGTTTTTGCACATATTCTCCGTAGGTTTTATTTGTGTCCTCCAAAACGACCGCCAACGTAGCCTTATGGGCTCTTTCAACTTCCTCGATCGTAGTCCGCTCAAGGTACAGCCGATCTCCATAGACCCGCGCGATTCCGGGGCGGTGCATCGTCCCAAATTCACGCGGATGGTCCCAATTGCGCGTGAAGAGCGTTCCCCAGTCCGCAGGCGCCGGTCTCGACAACCGGAACGGAACAGAATAAAGGGCGCTACCCTGAGTTCCATCGTTGCGCGCCTCGCCGACTTCTTTGGCGACAATTTCAATGATCCTTATAGGCTCAAACGCAGGTGCCATTATTTCCCTTTCTTCTTCGCGGCCGCCTTTTTGGTGCGCACGGTCGCACTCGCCGCTGCCGCCTTCTTTGCCAGCGCCGTCCGAGCCTCCGAACTCATCGCCTTCATACGCGCCTTGCCGCCTTTTTTGCCCCCCTTGCGACCCATCTCGCGCATGATTTCGGAAACGAGTTTCTTATCCATCGTATTCAGCCTAAGCGCTTTTGTTGTACCTGTCAATAATATACTTGACTAGCTAGAGCGCTCTGGTTTAATATCACTTGTGCCAGTACAGCTAGAGCGGTCTGGTTATTTAAAAGGAGAACCCAATGAAGAAATCGAAGACCAAGCCTGCGGTGAAGCGCTCAGTGAGGCGGTTTAGCTCAATCCCCGAGCCGTTGCCGGAATGGATGGACGGCACGCCCACGATGCTCTACACGCTCGAAGCCTTCCATGAACAAACCCGGCAGGAAATTAGAATGACGCTGGAGGAGTACAACGCCCTGAAGTTGCATCTCTGTATACTTCGCGGTATTACAGTGCCCGCAGCGGAGGCCACCAATGCCAACTGAAACCGGAACCGGAACCGCATTCCTGGTCGATCCGATGGGCGCCGCGCCAGTCGCGCTCGACGAAGAGGATTTCAAAAACATACGTCAGTACCTGCACGTCAAACACAGCGCCAATGATGAAACAGCCGCGGCCATTGACTGGCTACTGCATCTGTCGATTGAGTATGACGGCAATAAGCACAAGGGCCTGAACGATCACGAGATTCTTAAATGGATGGTCACGCAATACCTCTCGGACTGGGAGCGTGACGAGGCCCACGGTGTTCTGGCCGGGAGCATGAAAGACTCGCAACCTCGCGATCTCTCCGAACGCGAGCTGGAAATCCTAGAATGCACCCTTGCCACGATCCGTGTCGGCGGATGGTTTCCGGAATGGCTTAGGCTCCAAGTGAGCGCGATCGCTGGAGGGGAAGGCATACCGGGCGATCGTCATCCAACGCCGCTACAGATCGCGGCGTCATTAGGGTTGTGTATCCAGGAACACCAAGAGGAAATGGAGACCGCTCGACAATTTGCAAAGCGCCGCCCCGATCTGGTTATAGGTGCCACCATT
>JALYJH010000087.1 GCA_030775415.1 Acidobacteriota bacterium
GCGCCCCCTTGTGCCCGCGCACGATCCCTAGTACGGCTGCCAGACCGAGTCCCCGGCCCGTGAATTTGGTGGTGAAGAACGGGTCAAAAATTCGCGACAGCGTCAGGGTCTCCATTCCGCAACCTGCGTCACGCACCTCGAGCGTCATGTATCTGCCCGGCGCAATTCCGTTCGGGGTAATCATCTGGTCTATATAAGGCTGGTCTACCCATTCCATCCTCACCGCGATCAGCACGGTTTCCGTCTTCCCCTCATCCACTGACTCGGCGGCGTTTATCACCAAGTTCATGATGAGCTGTTGAATCTGCGCGGCGTCGCCCTCAATCGGCGGCGGATCATTCTCCAGCTCTAAGCGGAGTTCAACAGTTTTCGAGATCGACGTCTTGAGCAGGCTCGTAATCTCGAGCACCAGCGCCGAGAGATCCAGTTGCTCCGTGACGAAGCGCCCTTTACCGGCATACGCCAGCAGTTGCCGCGTCAAAGCAGCGGCGCGCTCGCTGGCGTGAACCACCGCTTCCAGGTTTTCGCGCCCAGCGCTTTGCGGGGGCAGATCCTCCAACACGATACTGGCATTGCCCATGATCCCGGTGAGCAAATTGTTGAAGTCGTGGGCGATGCCTCCCGCCAGTACCCCCAGACTTTCCAGCTTTTGGGTTTGCTGCAGCCTTTCGTTGAAGCGCCTACGCTCGGTTACGTCACGCCCGAAAACGGCCAGGCCGTTTTTAGTGGGATACGCATCCACTTCGAACCACAGATCGAAGGGGGTGTAATGCTCTTCGAAATGCACGGCGACACCGGTCTCCATGGCGCGGCATAGCTCGGCGCGAATCGTGGTGCCCGCGCTCTGCGGGTAAAAATCCCACACATTCTTGCCCAAAATCTCCCCGCGAGAAGTCCGGCTCAATTCCGTGGCGCGGTCGTTGATGTAAGTACAACGCCATTGCCGGTCAAAAGCGGCGAAGCCATCTTTTATACTTTCGAGTATGTTTCGGGTTTGCTCGCTCGATTCCTCCAGCGCAACCCGCGAGCTCTTCAAAGATACCGCCATGGCCTGAAAGGTATGGGCGAACATGCGAACTTCAGCCGGTCCCCCCACCGGCACCGGGCTGTCGAAGTCTCCGCGCTGTAAGGAGCGCGCCCGCCCAGTCAGTCGCTTCATGGGGCGCGAGAATAATTGCGCCAACGCCAGGGAGCAGCCGATCGCCACCATGGCGAGCAGGCCGGACACCTCCGCCACCTCCCGGGCAATGCGCTTGGTGGGCGCAAACGCCTCCGCCTGATCGATCAGCGCCATGATGCAGCCGCCGCCGATCTCCGGCACATAGCGGAAGCCGTGAATCACCGCCACACCCCGGTAGCCTTTCCCCGGGACTTCTCCATCCTTCCCTTCCAGGCACGTCTGGATAGGTTCGCCCCCAACCGGCCGTCTCTCGCCCGTTGGTGCCGGATACTTCGGCGGTGTGAGAAAAAATCCTCGTCGATCCGTCAGGAAAGTTTCGCCGCTTTGACCCAATCCGTAGCGGTCTAAAAAGATCTGATTGGCGAGCTGCATATCTCCCCGAATCGTGAGAATCGCGTTCCCATCTTCGGACTTCACCTGTATCAGATAGGATGGCTTCCCTCGCCGGTCGAACTCAAAGCGCGCAATTTGGTTGGCGTTTGGCAGCACCCCGGTGGGAAGCGACGCGGCTTCTTTCCCGGCCATCACCGGCCCCCGCCCTCGATACAACAGGCGCGCCGCGGTGGCGCCCTCGGTGGCTACAAAATCCAAAAGAAGTGTGCGAAGGCACCAGGTTTCGCTATGCAGGCAGCCGATATCCGCTGTCTTCAGGAGAGCATCGGCGCGATCGTGCTGCTGCGTCAACACCCGAAGCAGCACTTGTTTCCTGACCGTCGCTGTTACACCGGCTTCACGAATGGCAGCCTGCTCCACAATGGTCCGGGAGGTTCGGTAGGCGATTGATCCCAGGCTGGCCGTCGCTAGCAGCACCAGAATACTGAGCAACAAGATTAACTGCGTTCGCAATGATATCCCATTACGGTGGAATCTGATCCTGCTAGCTTGAACACTTCTGAGCCACCGGTTCACCCGCGACCGGCCCGCGGCTCGCTCCGCCTCTGAGATACCTTCCTCCCGCGGTGACATGGAGATGGATTAACTCCGCAATGTTTCCTGAAGCGGTGCCGCAACGGCGTGCGGGTAGTCGGCCGGCCTCGCGGGCGCAAAGGCCGGTCCAGGTGTGTAAGGGGTTGCTTCAAATATTTTGTTAGCCAGCAAAACTAAAGGATTAAACAGGTGTTGCGGACGAAATTTTCGTTCCGACCACCTGGAATCCCGATCAAATCGCATTTCGACGAAATATCCCAGCCCCCGAAACAGCGTTCCGGCGATCGCCTCCCCCTGAAACTTGCAGCCTCCGCCCACAAACCACAGCGGCGTGAATTCGTGAATGGGTGCATCCGTGGAGAGGAGTGCTCCCGAGGGCCAAATCTCCTCCAGATTCGCTGTCAACTTACGCTGGCGTCCATTTGGAGATTGCAAATAGAGGTCGAGAAGTTCTGAGCACAGCATAGGGACTTCCTCCGTACTACCGTCTAGAGAGAATCTTGTTCCCTCATGACTATGGTACTAGTGCCTTCAGCACACGAACAGGGGTATATATAAACTAAAAACACCTAGACTGTTTAAGGTGAACGCCTTAGGTGATGCTCGAGTGATCTTGTGCGATGAATATACTGAGACACTTGCCTCGTGAAACCGAGAGAATCGTTTCGCGCTGCTACGATGCTAGGGGCTTTGTGTTGGAGGCGCGGATCGGAGTCGAACCGACGAATAAAGGTTTTGCAGACCTTCGATCCCAGCCCATAAGTTCTTTAGCATCATCGCACAATCCGCAGACATGCGATTTCCGTCCGGTTTCAGTCCGGTCGGCAAATTAGAAGCTCAAAAATAGAAAAAACGTAGGCCGCCAAGGGGCTCAACCCTGGCGGCCTTTTTCATTCTCGAAAGGATCTTCAGTGCCAACTCGTAATCGAAGTTTAAACCCAGTGCCCGTAGCGGGTCAATCCCCGCTGCCTATCGGCACCGCGAAATACTTGCGCGAAATCGCATTTGTCGCGGCCCAAGCTGCCACTAGTCGCGACGAACGCGTAATCAAGCTAAGCATTCAACTCTTGGCTCTTCAGGCGCCGAGCCTTGAAGCGCTCGCCTCTCAGGGTGTCCTATGAGCACCCCCCAACTCTCGCTGCTCCCACGGGCAACCGCACGGAAGCCAAAATCACGGTCGCTACTGACCAACCAGTACGACAAACAGAATCTGCAGGCGGCGGAGATCATCTTGACCAACGTCGAAAAATACGGCGGTGAAGGCGCCGGAGTCGTCCTCTGGGCGCGTGCCTGCTTGCGGCGTCTCCGCGAAGAGAAAGCGGCGGGACGAGCATGATAGCGCCGATCATTGCCCTTGACCCAGGTCCGGAACTGAGCGCCCTGGTGGTGTGGAACGGCACGGCGCCAAGCCTACTCCGCTACGCAGGCAACGAAGAAATCATGGCGTTGCTCCGCACCTGGAGGGCGACCGGATCTCCATGCATCATCGAGAAGATCGCATCGTACGGGATGGCTGTCGGGGAGGAAGTGTTCGAGACCGTCTACTGGTCCGGTCGTTTCGCTGAAGCGTACGGCGTCGAACGGGTGCATCGGATTCCGAGGTTGAAGGTGAAGCAGCATCTATGCCATGACAGCAGGGCGAAAGACGGGAATATCCGTCAAGCGCTCATTGATCGATTTGGGAAGGGCACGAAGAAGCACCCCGGCCCGCTTCTCGGGGTGTCTGGTGATCTCTGGGCGGCGCTGGCCGTCGCGGTGACCTGGTGGGATACCAACTGCGCGTCGGGCACACCACAGTCGGCTGAGCGAGTGGCAACTACTCAGGTGAGGAGTGATGTAAATGTCGCCAGTTGAGACTCGGAAACATCCAACAGCGGAAGCCCAGAACCCGCCGGCAATCTCGGTGCGGATTGACTCCGCCAAGCACTACTCGAAAAACACGTTGGTCGCGTTCGTCGATTTCACTCTGATCGAAGCGGGTCTGTCGATCAAGGGCGCGTCCATCCACGAAAAGGAAGGTGCCCGCTGGGTCAGTCTGCCGTCGCGAAGCTACAGCGATGCTCAGGGGACGCACTGGGCGCCCGTCGTGGAGTTCGCGAGTAAGGAAGCCCGCTCACGCATAAATGACGCGGTACTAGCGGCCTTCGAAGAGTATGCCGCGGCGGAAGGTAGTCGCCAATGACAGCAGCCGAAGTTGTAGCCGCTGGCCGGATCAGCGAAGTGTGGTCTGCCCTGGGTGGGGATCCTCCGAAACACGGCCGCGCCCGTGCGTTCTATCGGGATGGGGATAATTCGTCCGCCGTTTCGCTCAACGATTCGAAGGGATGCTGGTTCGACCATAGAGACGGCGTCGGTGGCGGCGTGCTCGATCTCATTCAGCATGTCCAGGGCTGCGACCGCCCGTTCGCTCTGCGTTGGCTTGCCGAACTCCATGGGCTTCCCCTTGACGAAGACCGCGACATGTCCGCAGCGGAGCGCCGTGAATACGCCCGCCATGCTCGTAGGGCGAAGCAGGAAGCGCAGGATCTCATCCTCTGGAAGGGAGGGCTCCTCCAGGCCCTCGAGCGCGAGCGTGAACGCTGGTGGGCGATTTACCATGCAACCCTCCGCTACCTTCTCGACGTGGGCATGGGTGCGCCGCTGAGCGACGCGGCCGCCGAACTTCACGAACTAGCCGAGGCTCAGTTGGAAATCTGGGACTCGAAGACCGAGACCTTGACGAACGCCGCCTACCCGGAGATCTTGCCGGTCTTCCGCGAAACCAGAGCGGAGATTGCCGCATGACGCCCGCCGAGAAACGCAAGAAGCGGGAGTTGGACGCAGCTACAGCCGCCTGCTTGGAAAGTCCATCGATAGGATCAATTGCCGAGGGTTGGAAAGCCAGGCTGCTCACTAGCGACAAGGGCAAGCACCTTCCTGTCGTGGCGAATGCCTTGATCGCCCTGCGTTACGCGCCCGAATGGCAAGGCGTGCTGCATTTCGATCAGAGCTCGTTGAACACCGTGGCCAAGATCATGCCGCCCTGGGAAGACCGGCGCACGCTGCCCTTCACATGGACCGACGAAGACGATATCCGTGTAGCGGATTGGCTCCAGCATCTTGGCATTATGGCCACAAGTGCGACGGCCGGGCAGGCGGTGCAGACGGTCGCGCGTGAGCACCCCTTTCACCCGATCCTGGATTATCTCGAAGCGCTGACCTGGGACGGGGTCGGCCGCATAAGCGATTGGTTGACGCTGTATCTGGGCGCCGAGCCATCGGATTATGCTCGAGCCGTGGGAGCAAAATGGCTGATCGGCGGGGTAGCCCGCGTTTTCAAGCCGGGGTGTAAGAATGACACCTGCCTCATCCTCGAAGGGCAACAGGGCACGTTGAAGTCAACCGCGCTGCGCACCCTGGCGGAGCCTTGGTTTGCCGATGAAATCGCGGATTTGGGCAGCAAGGACGCCGCGCTTCAGACGCGAGGGGTCTGGTTAATCGAACTATCGGAGCTTGACGCAATGGGTCGTATTGAAGTTGCGCGCGTCAAAGCCTTCATGTCGCGCCAGACAGATCGCTTCAGGCCTCCGTTTGGGCGCCGCCCAATCGAGGCTCCGCGGGAATGCGTATTCGCGGGGACAAGTAACCACGGCAATTATCTGAAGGACGAGACCGGTGGTCGACGCTTCTGGCCCGTCTTGTGCAGCCGAATCGATATCGCTGATCTCCGTCGCGACCGTGATCAACTTTGGGCTGAGGCGGTCCACCGATACCGCGCGGGGGAAAACTGGTGGCTCGACGACAAAGCCCTCGTCGCAGCCGCCGCGGATGAACAGCAACAGCGCTATGAGGGTGATCCCTGGGACGAAAAGATTTCGAGATGGAGCGAAGGCCGGGAGAGCGTAAGCATTACCGACATCTTGGAATTTGCAATCGAAATACCTAAGAGCATGTGGTCCCAACCATACCAGAATCGCGTAGCGCGATCACTAATCTCGAACGGCTGGAGACGCCACCAGCGTCGCCGAGAGGACGACAGGAAAAAACGCGAATGGGTCTATGTGGCACCGGTAGTCACCACGCTTAACGGCGAAGCGGTGACAGAATAAGTCACCCCATTGGTAAGTGTTCACCAGTGTCACCACTGTCACCACTTACGCGGGTGTGTGTAAGAACAGGGGTATTTACATTGGTGCATATATTCGTAGGGTGACACAGAACCCAGCCGGTGACGGGTGACAGGTGACAAAAGATCCTCTGGAAACGAAGCGTAATCGAAGCAATCGAAGCAGGGACATTAGGAGCGTAAGTGCATGAGGATGTGTATAGTTTGCAGTAACCCAAGGGTAGCTGAAGTCGATGCTGCTCTCATCGGAACCGAACCATACCGTAGCGTCGCTCTGCGATTTAACGTCCCTCCGGGATCCGTTTTCCGCCACCAGAAGAAGCATTTGTCCGCCACGCTACTGAAGGCGAAGGCCGCGGCTGACATCGCAGCCGGCGACACCCTTATGGAGCAGGTCGAAGAACTCAAGAGCATGGCCCGGCGGTTGGGCAAGAAGGCGGAAGACGCCGGCGACTATCGTGGCGCCCTGGCGGCGGTGCGCGAACTGGTGCGTGTTGTCGAGCTCGTGGGCAAGCTCACCGGCCAACTCGGTGGTGATCAAGCCCCGACGGGCCCACGGGTCGGGGTTATTTTCAACTTCCCCGTTGCCACGCAGGAGCAGTTGGACGCAGTGAACAACGCGCCGGTGATTGATCTTCCGCCGATGGCGCGACGGCTGCTTACGAGGCCGAGCGATGGACACCAGCGATGAAGTAGAAGTGGAAATTCGGCAGGTCAGTCCGAGAAAAGCGAACAAGGAGGAGAGAGGACCCAATGGCAAAGAAGACTAGTTTCATCGACGATCAGGACCGGCCCGACTACCTGGCCGATCCTCAGGGTGACGGACCATCGTACGTGTCCGATGACGGCGCGCCGACGTCTTACGCGAGCCAACCCCAGCAGGTCATCACAGCGCAAACGCCTGCGCCGGGCAACATGCCCCCGCCAGCGTTCGTAGACCCAGACCTGGTCTCCAATGCGCATAGCGCGGCGAATCCCACTGACGCTGGAACCGCGCCAACAGGGAAGGCGTCTTACGTAGATCCCGACTTGGACCCGAATGCCTACAGCCCAGTGAACCCGACGGCAAGCGGTTCCGTTGGAACACCCAACAAGCCGAAGACCGCTGCGCAACTTCGACAGGAGGCTGCGGACCTCGCAGCCCAGCGGCCAGACAAGTCGCCTGGCATCTGGCGTACTCTAGCGGGCATCGGGGCCGGTATCGGCGTTGGCTATCTGACGCGCAATCCGAACATGGTCGCGGAGGTCCAGGGCCAGATCATGCATCCCGGCGCTGCCAAGTGGGCAGACGATATGAACGCCAAGGAACTCGCTGCAGAGCACGCGGAAAAGATTGAAACCGATGCGCAGGCTGCCGCAAAGGGGAGCGCCGATCTGGCGAAAATTCAAGCTGAAGCGCGGGAGGCGAACGCGCGCGCCAAATACTATGAGACCCCGAATGCACCGCCGCCGCCGAAGCCTCTCAGCAAAACGGATGTACAGGAAGTGCCCGACTCTGACGGCAAAATACATCTACGGGTCTACCCCAACGCCAGCGACCCTACGCAATTCACCGAGATCGGGCTCAAGGACCCTGGACCGCCGAAGGAACTTACAACCAGCAATTTCCTCGAGAGGGTGTGGCCCGACGGCACCACACACTGGATGTTGCCCGATCCCAAGAACCCAACCGACCCGAATAAAGCCATCGACTGGGGTGTGAAGACGAAGAATGATCCGCGAGACCCCTCGCAGATGGCATGGGACCAAACCGATCCGACATTGTCGGTACCGGAGCGCTCGAAAGCCGCGATGAAGCTCATGGAGGAGCATGCGAAGGCGAGCCGACCGGTCACCAACATCACGTTACCTGGCGCACCAGCCACCGAAACGCCGCAGCAGCAAGCCGCGACGGGAGACGACTATCTCGGGACGCTATCGCCAAGCTTGGCGTCTCAAGTTAAGGCGATCTCCGAAGGCCGTGCTTCTTTGCCACCAGCGAGCGCAAGAAGCCAAGCAGCGGTGAGTCTTAGAAACGCAGTCTTCCACTATGATCCGCAGTATTCTGACCAGCGAGCGCAGATCCGCAAGGCCTTCACGAGCGGCCCTGACGGGAAGAATATCGGAGCACTAAACACGGGTTCAGTCCATCTC
>JALYJH010000088.1 GCA_030775415.1 Acidobacteriota bacterium
AGGAAGACGGCAAAATCGATTGGCAGCTTTCGGCGCGGGAAATCTTGAACCGGATTCGCGGATTCGAGCCCTGGCCCGGCGGCTACGGCTTCCTGCGCGGACAGCGCTTGCAGATCTGGCACGCGGTCGTGGGTGAAATGAAATTATCGCCAGGAGTACTACGCTCCGCGCAGCACAAGCTGTTCGCCGGATGTGGACGGGATGAATCGATCGAATTGCGAGAAGTTCAATTGGAGGGGAAAAAGAGAATGCCGGTGGCCGCCTTCTTGAATGGTTTTCCGTTGAGCGGTGACGAGGTGCTGGCGTGAACCTCCCCCAGGGATTTCGTTACGCGGCGGTTTACTCGGGCTTGCGCAAAGTGGCGAAAGACGACCTCGCGCTGATTGTCTCGGACGCCCCGGCCGTAGCCGCTGCCGTGTTCACTCAGAACCGCGTGGTGGCGGCGCCAGTCGTGCTGGCGCGCAAGAACCTGGCGGCGTCCGGCGGCAAAGCCAGCGCGATTCTCGTGAATGCCGGCAACGCCAACTGCGCCACGCGTAGCGGAGCCCAGGTTGCGGCAGCCACCGTCCGTGCGGCCGCGAAAGCGCTGGGCGTCAAGCCGGAATTGATTCTGCCCGCCTCCACCGGCGTAATCGGCGTCGAAATGGACGGCGGCAAGGTCCTCGACGCGCTCCCAGCGCTGCTGGCGAAGCTCGACGCCGCGCATTTCGACGCGGTCGCGGCGGCCATTTTGACCACCGACCTGGTCCCCAAGACCGCCTTCGCCAAAATCAAAGGCGCGCGCATCGCCGGCATGACCAAGGGTTCCGGCATGATCCAGCCCAATATGGCCACGACTCTCGGCTTCGTGATGACCGATGCGGTAGTCGCCCCTGCCCTGCTGCGCGCCGCGCTCAAGCGTGCGGTGGGGCGCAGCTACAATCGCATCTCCGTCGATGGCGACACTTCGACCAACGATACCGTCGCCGTCCTCGCCAACGGAGCCTCCGGCGTGAAGCCTACCGCGAAAGCTTTCGAAGCAGCGCTCAGCGAGGTGTTGGAATCGCTAGCGCGCCAAATCGCCCGCGATGGCGAAGGAGCCCGCAAACTGCTAACCATCGACGTTGAAGGCGCCGCCAGCGAGAAGGCCGCCGAGCAGATCGCGCGCTCGATCGCGAATTCGCCGCTGGTGAAGACCGCCATTGCCGGTTCGGATCCCAACTGGGGCCGCATTCTCTGCGCCGCGGGTTATGCCGGAGTAGCGTTCGATCCCCGCAACGTGAATATCTACATGCAAAAGGTCGCAGTGTGCCGCCGCGGCCTTGCCGCCGAATTCTCCGAAGACGATTTGAAGAGCAAGCTGGACCTGCCCGATTGTTCCATCCGCTTCGCCATTCGCGGCGCCGGTCGCGGCCGCGCGCGCTTCTGGACCTGCGACTTCACCAAACAGTACATCGAGATCAACGCCAGTTACCGGACCTGACATGCGCACCGCGCTGCTGCTTATTTCGATGCTCGCGTTCGCGGACCCCGCCGCCGACGTCCTGAACGTCTTCAGCGCTGCCGCCGAAGCCCTGACGAACGATGATTCCGCCGCCTTTCTGGATCACTTCGACCGCGGCATGCCCGATTACGCCGCCTTACGCGAAAACATCGAAGGGTTGCTGGCGGCCTACGAGGTCGGTTCGACCATTGAAGTGATCACCGACGAAGGAACCGATGAAAAACGGATGGTTGCGCTCGATTGGCTTCTGGTCACTTCCGAAAAGAACGCCCTCAGCGGCAATCCCCAAACCCGCAGAAGCATCGTAAAATGCACCCTGGAGCGCCAGGGCAAACAGTGGCGCATCACCGCCCTAGACCCCATAACCTTCTTCAAAATTAATTAGGGACGGAGCCTCATTATTGTTCCGAAGTGGAACAATCCCGTTTTGGGGCAATAATCAGGCTCCGTCCCTAATTTAAAGCGAAGCTTCCATGGGCATTGCCAGCGGCGGTTCGATGAAGAAATCGAGCTGCTCCATGCGCGCCAGCGCAGCCCGGATGGACTCCTCACTCGCCGGTTCCACGGTAATGACAAACGGCAGATTCTCAGCATTCTCGTCCGGCAATTGCAGCACCGCTTCGATCGAAATCTTTTCCGCCGCCAACGCCGCCGCCAGCTGCGCGATGATCCCCGGCCGGTCCTTGACGCGGAATCGCAGATAGTAAGCCGCGCGATTCAGCGCAATCGGAATCGGACAATATTCTCCCAGCCGCGCATGCGCAAACGGAGAGACCCGCTCCGGACTGCCTGACCGAATCTCGCGCGCCACCCGCATCAGATCGCTGACCACTGCGACACCCGTCGGATGCGCCCCCGCGCCGCGGCCGTAGTAGAACGTATCCGCCCCGTATTTTCCGCGCACCCACACCGCGTTATAAGCGCCGCGCACGCTTGCCAGAATCGTCGACTGCGGAATCAACGACGGCCGTACCGACAACAGCAACCCCGCCGGCGTCTGCTTCGCCGTGCACACCAGGCGGATCGTGTGCCGCAGCATGTGCGCATATCCAAAATCGATAGGCGCGATGCGGCGAATGCCTTCGGTGTAAATATCCGACGGCACGATGCGCTCCCCGAAAGCCAGCGCCGCGAGAATCGCCAGCTTGGAACGCGCGTCGAAACCATCTACATCCGCCGAAGGATCGGCCTCCGCATAGCCCGCCGCCTGCGCCTCCGCCAGCACCTGCGCGAAATCGGCGCCGCGCTGCTCGATTTCAGTGAGGATGTAATTACATGTCCCGTTCAAAATCCCGTAAAGAGTATTCACGCGATCGCCCGAGATGCCCTCGCGCAATACGGCGTGAATGGGAATCCCACCGGCCACGCTCGCCTCCATCGCCAGATTGATCTTCGATGCGATCGCGCGGTCCCACAACTCCGCCCCGCACAGCGCCATCAATTCCTTGTTGGCCGTTACCACCGATTTGCCTTTAGCCGCGGCGGCTTCGATCACCTCGCGCGCTACCCCCGTGCCTCCAATGAGCTCGGCCACGATCTGAATATCAGGATGATTCACTACCTCCCGCCAATCGGTCGTGTGCAACGGCGATCCTAACGCCGAGGGAATCTTCTTGCTGGCGACGTGGCGGCTGCACACGGCGGCCACCCGCAAAGGAAAGCCCAGCTTGAGCGCGATTTGATCGGCGTTTTCCGCAAGGATGTCGAGCGTACCGGAGCCGACGTTGCCGAGTCCGATGACTCCAATATTCACTGGCTGCATAAAGGGTTCTTTCTATTTGACCACTAAGCGGAAATCCATCACCAGTACCACCGCGTCCGGCTGCACCCGCACGTCGCGCAAGTCGAAGCTGGCCAGCTCTTCCTGATACAACGGCTTCGCGGCTCCATTTGCGACTCCAGTCGCCGGCGCCTGCTCCAGCAAATGACGCGCTTGATCGCGAACCTCGATCTTGAAGTCGTGCGAAAAGCTGCTGCTCAAAGCCTGCCGCACGCGCCGGATGTAGAACGAGTCGCGCGGCGTCGAGACATTCACTTGGTTGAAGGCCAGCGCTCCATTCTTCACCACCGGCACTGCGATTAACGTGAAATCGAAGGAGTCCCCCAGCCCCACGCATCCCCCGAACATATCGAGCGCCGTCCGCCCGCTAAAGCGCCCCGTCACGCGCAAGCGCCCGTCCAGGGCGCCCACATGCGGCGACTCCAGATAAGCAAACTTGCACTTGGTGGCCTTGCTGCCCCGCACGTAAAGCCGCCCCTCCTGCGAAAAGAGTTGATCCGCAATCACGCGTTCGAGCGCGCCATAGCGCAACTCCAATTCCGCACAGATCGCGGGGGCGCCGGATAGCAGCAACAGCGCTGCAACGAATCGTGAGCACGTCATACGGGCGATACGGGCTTTAGCAGAATCATGCGGTTTGTCTCATTGTAGGGGATGCGAGGGTATGCTACTCTGGAGCGTTTACCCCCACTATGGCTGTTACCCGCGAAAAATCCCAACTGATGAGCGCGTCCGAAATCGACCGCACCCTGGTTCGGCTGGCGCATGAAATTCTGGAGCGTACCGATGATCTAAATAAGTTGGCCTTCATCGGCATCCGCCGCCGTGGCGTGCCTCTGGCCCAGCGCCTGGCGGAAAAGATCGAAGCACTGGAGCACCGCAAGGTCCCGGTGGGAATCCTGGACATCAATCTATACCGCGACGACCTGTCGACGGTTTCGCAGCAGCCAGTCTTGAACTCCACCGATATTTCGTTCTCCGTCACCGGCATGGACGTGATCCTGATGGACGACGTGCTCTACACCGGCCGCACGATACGCGCCGCGCTGGACGCCTTGTTCGATCAAGGGCGCCCGTCGCGCGTGCAGCTCCTGGTCCTGATCGATCGTGGCTGGCGCGAGCTGCCCATCGAAGCCCGCTACATCGGCCGCACCGTGCAAACCTCAGCCCAAGAAATCATCGAAGTAAAATTCCGTGAGATCGATGGCATCGAAAAGGTTCTGATGGTGGAGAGGGTTGACTAAAAAGGCCATGAAAGGCCTCCTCGGGATTGAAGACTTAACGCGCGATGAGGTGCAGGCTATCCTCGACCGCGCGCGCCATTTTCAAGTCGGTCCGGGACAACGCTTCCGCAAGTTCGATCTGCTGAAGGGCCGCATGGTGGTGAATTTATTCTTTGAAAACTCCACCCGCACGCGCACCAGCTTTGAGCTCGCCGCCAAAGGCCTCGGCGCCGACGCGGTTTCCATCACCGCGCAAGCCTCCAGCGTTGCTAAAGGCGAATCGCTGGTGGACACGCTCAACACCTTGGGAGCGATGCGCCCCGATGCCATCATCATGCGCCACGCGGCTTCCGGCGCGCCGCACTTTTTGCAGCGGCATCTCGGGATCCCGATCATCAACGCCGGCGACGGCACGCATGAGCATCCCACCCAGGCCCTGCTCGACGCCCGCACTATCCTCGACCGAGGAAAGCAGCTCGAAGGCCTGCGCGTCGCCATCATCGGCGACATCGCTCACAGCCGCGTCGCCCGCTCCAACGTGTTCCTGCTCGCGAAATACGGCGCGGATATCGTGCTCTGCGGACCAGCCTCGCTCCTGCCGCCGGAATTGAAGCAGCTCGCCCCCGGCGTGACCTTGACCACCGACATGGATGAGGCGATTCGCGACGCGGACGTGATCATGATGCTGCGCGTTCAACTGGAGCGCCAGCACGAAGCCGCCTTTCCCGCCGGTGAATATTTCCCGTTTTATGGCTTGCGACTGGAGCACCTCAAGTTAGCCAAGGCAGACGCCATTGTGATGCATCCCGGGCCCATCAATCGCGGCCGCGAAATCTCGTCCGAGGTCGCGGATTCCCAGCGTTCAGCAATTTTAAATCAAGTGGAGAATGGAATTTCAGTGCGCATGGCAGTGCTCGAACGAGTCTTAGGTGGAGATCAGAATGCCGGCACTGCTCATTAAGAACGGCCGCGTGATTGACCCCGCGTCGGGTCACGACGCTGTCGCCGACGTGTGGATCGAAGACGGTGTCATCAAAGGTCTAGGCCCGAACCTGTCGCCAGCCCACGCGGAAGTGTTCGACGCCACAGGTTTGATCGTCGCGCCCGGCTTCATCGACATGCACGTGCATCTGCGCGAGCCCGGCTTTGAACACTCGGAAAGCATAGAGAGCGGTGCCCGCGCCGCGGCCGCCGGTGGATTCACCTCCATCTGCCCCATGCCCAACACGGCGCCCGTGAACGACAGCCCCACCGTCACCACTTACATCATCGAAAAGGCGCGGCGGCACGCCGTAGTCAACGTGTTTCCCATCGGAGCCATCACTCGCGGCAGCAAAGGCGAAGAACTCGCTGCGATTGGATCCATGAAGCAGGCTGGCGCGGTCGCCATCTCCGACGATGGCCGGCCCGTGATGAACGCGCAACTCATGCGCCGCGCCATGGAGTTCGCGCGCAGCTTCCATATGCCTGTCATCAACCATTGCGAGGACCTCCATCTGAGCGCGGGCGGCGACATGCATGAGGGCGTCGAATCGGTTCGCCTGGGATTGCGCGGCATTCCGGGCTCGTCAGAGGACGTGATGGTGGCGCGCGATATTCTGCTGGCTGAAGTTACGGGCGCGCGCTACCACGTGGCGCATATTTCTTCGCGCCATTCGGTGGAAATGGTGGCGTACGCCAAGCTGAAAGGGCTCCCTGTCACGTCGGAAGCGACGCCGCATCATTTAACGCTCACCGACGCCGGCATGATTCCCTACGACAGCAATTACAAAATGAAGCCTCCGCTACGGTCGACGCGCGACGTCAACGCGGTGGTCGAAGGCGTCGTCAACGGAGCCATTGACGCGATCGCCACCGATCACGCCCCGCATGCAGGCAGCGACAAGATGCAGGAATTTGAGAAATGCCCCTTCGGCATCATCGGCCTCGAAACCGCGCTCGGCATTGCCCTCGAGTGTCTGCTCCACAGCGGCAAAATCAATCTCAAGCGTCTTGTCGAGTTATTCACCTGCAATCCGGCCCGCATTTTAGGCCTGGATCGCGGAACTCTGGCGACCGGCGCCGCAGGCGACGTCACTGTCTTCTCGACCCAACAACAGTGGACCTACGATGTCAATAAATCGTTCTCCAAGAGCCGCAATACTCCGTTCCACGGTGCCAGCTTCCGCGGCGGGCCCGTGGCCACGATCGTCGCCGGGCAGATCGTATGGAAGGCCTAAGCGCTCAGCCCCGCGCCGCGCGGCACTCATCGCACGGACAAATTCTGCGGAAGTGATCGAAAGAATAAATGCCCGTGTTGTGCCCGTCAGACCAGTCAATGCGTATGGCGTAGCTGCCCACGGCTTCTACTTCATTCATCCGCAGCTTGGGTTTGTACATGGGGAACAATTCCCCGCTTCCATAATTCGATTTCTGCGGCGGCGTGCCGTGGGCTCCGCTGCATGTGGCGCAAGGACATTCGTCGCGCAGGTAAGCGATGCCGTACTCGCTGTGATGGTTGTCCTTCCAGTCAATCTTGATGCCTTTGGATTTTGAAATGGCGATGTGTTCGGGTTCTTGGGACGGATGGTTCACTGATTTACTCTCTCAATATCGCGTACGCCGGAGATGCGGCGAATCGCGGAAACAATGCGCTCTAATTGCTTTTTGTCGCGGACCTCAACGGTCACGTCGATAATCGCGCCGTCGGCCGCGCGTTCGTCGTCGCCGCGCGCTTCCAGGCTGCGGATGTTGATCTGCTCCCCGAACAACGCCGTCGTGAGCTGATTCAGGATGCCCGGCCGGTCCTCGGTATGGATCAGCAGCTTCACTTCGAACGTCTCCGAAGCCGCGCGCGCCCATTCAACGTCGATCTTACGCTCCACTTCGTACATCAGGTTCTGCACGTTGGTACAGTTCAGCGAATGCACCGCCACGCCTTTGCCGCGCGTAACATACCCCACGATGGCTTCACCGCGGATCGGGTTGCAGCACTTGGCGCGATACACCAGCAGGTCCTCGACGCCCTTAACCTTGATGATCAGGTCCTGATCGCCAGGAGCCAGCCGCTGCGCCGGCGCTACACCCGAAGGCTCCGCTGGAACCGGAGCAACCTGCGGAACCTCGGGTTTTACCTGCTCCGGCGCCAGCTTTTGCAATACCTGCCGCGCTGAATACTTGCCGTAGCCGAGCGCCGCGTGCAGATCCTCGATCTTGCTCACGCCGTATTCGGACGCCACCTCTTCCATCTGCGCATCCGAAATCCGGCTGAGCGCCACTCCGAAGCGCCGGGCCTCGCGCTCCAGATATTTTCCGCCAATCTCGATGGCTTTGATACGCTCAGTGGTGTTGATGACGTGCTTGATCTTATTGCGGGCACGCGAGGTTTTAACCAGCGCCAGCCAATCCTTGCTCGGCAAATGGCCCGACTGCGTCAGGATCTCCACCACATCGCCGTTGTGCAGCGCGTACTTCAATTGCACGATCCGCCCGTTTACTTTGGCGCCCGTGCAGGTGTTACCCACATCCGAGTGAATCGCGTAAGCAAAGTCGATCGGAGTGGCGTCGCGGGGCAACGTAATCACGCGACCCTTGGGAGTAAACGTATATACTTCTTCAGGATACAGATCAACCTTCAGGGTTGACATGAACTCGCCCGGGTCGTGCATTTCGCGCTGCCATTCCACTAACTGCCGTAGCCAGGTGATGCGCTGGTCATCCTCAGCCGCGCCCCGCCGGCCCTCTTTGTACTTCCAGTGCGCGGCAATTCCCTCCTCGGCTACCCGATGCATTTCGTCCGTGCGGATCTGCACCTCGAAGTGCCGCCCCCCTGGACCCATCACGCTGGTATGCAGTG
>JALYJH010000089.1 GCA_030775415.1 Acidobacteriota bacterium
CTCGTTCGGGCCAGGGGCGATCATGCAGACCGAAGCACCATAGAATGTTGGCATAGGTGTTGGGATCGCGCCCATCCAAGGCATAACGATCATGCAAATAGACCATCGTCGCCAGCGCCTTCTCGGGGGTAGCGGACCACTCCGTAATCTTTTTCCCCCAATACATCCGATAGTAACCGTGGATGACGCCGCGCGCGAGCAACTCGGTCTGCGTGGCGTTCCACAGGACATCGTGGGTGGCGGCGCGCTCAAATTGTTCGCGGGTATAGACTGGATCGCGCCGATCGCCAAAGTGCTTGGCGAGTGTTGCCCGCGCCCAGTCAGGCAGCGCATCCAGTGAATCGTGCGAGGGCGAGAAGCGCGTGAAGTTAAAGGCCAGCTCGCGGCGCACGATCAATTGTTCCAAAAACTCGTCAATGATCAGCTTATTTTCGGCCGCATACTCAATCGCCGCGAGGGCGACTTCGAGGGATGAAATATGCCCGAAGTGCAGATATGGGCTCAGTTCGGATGTCGCGTGCGCCGACGGTTCCCGGTTCAGCTTGGCGTAGCGGCGCAGATTGTTCTTCAGGAAATATCGCAAGCGTCGCTCGGCCTCATCCCTGCCCCCGCGATACTCGGCCGAAGGCGGAACAGAGTGGTCGATTTCGCAATCGGCTACTAACGCAGCGATGTTGGATTTCGTCACCGAGGTGTGCAGCGCCGGCAGCGCAGCGGTGAAGCGGCATTTCACGCGCGGAATCTTTACGGGTCGGAGATATTCGTCAAGCACCTTCCGTATCTTCGGCCGAATCGTGTACGCTGCGTATTCCTGCTTAGTGAAGTGCCCCAAGGGGACGATGCAACTGGAATCAACGGCATAGTACGGGATCGCCAGCTTGCCGGGAACACGGCGGTTGTGATCGCGAGCCACGAACACCGGATAATCGTCGGTTACAACGGCGACTGCATTCGCAGCCAGACGATAGAACGCATCGTTGGCATCGGCCCGGCGTCGCCGGAGTTGAAACACGTAACCAATCCCCAGCCTCCGCAGGCGCCGCGCCGTTCCCGGAACGCCTTCCAAAAGAAATGTATGAAGGCGGTCGTTTGCATAAGGGTACGAACAGGTTAATCCCTCGTAGAACAGCACCGGCAATTGCAAGCCATTCGCCACTTCAAGGGCATAGGCGAGCGCATAATTGGATTCAACCCTGCGGTTCACCTGCGCCCAGTACAAAACGTAACTTCCGCCCGCGTGCATTTCGCATTGGTTTAGCCGGCGGACTCGCTCGAATATCACGCTGACCCCAGCATAAAGCACGACCGCATTAAGTTATGATGAAGAGCACGGATAAAGTTCGCCTGGACAGGTGGCTTACCAGGGTCGCGTGAGATTGTGAACCGAGGATCGATCCATGGAAAAACAAGCGCAAAACATACAAGAGGCGTTTTTAAACAATGCGCGTAAAGACAAGACATTTTTGACCATTTACCTGATGAGCGGCGTTAAGCTTTCCGGACGCATTAAGAGCTTCGATAAGTACTCGGTGGTGCTCGAAACCAACAGTCAGGAACAGCTCATTTTCAAACACGCCATTTCCACGGTGGTGGTTTCACGGCCGTATCATTCCGCGCCGCAATCGCACGCCGCTAGCGTAGGCACCCAGGTTGTGCCCGGCGCTCCGGCCGTCGAAGAGCACCACTAAGCAAGCCTTTGTCAGCCGTCGAAGAAGTTGCGATACTGGTCGGCCTGAACCTCACGGGCCGAGGGGCGCAGCGCAAGTCGCCGAGCGGTGAATCCGCGCAATCGAGCGCTGAAGATTCCCTGGTGGAACTGGCATCGCTGGCCACCACGGCGGGAGTGCGCGTCGCCGAGAGCCAGATTCAGTCGCGCCCGAAAGTCGATTCGGCTACGCAGGTCGGCTCTGGCAAAGTGGAAGAGCTGCAGGCGCTCATCCATCTGCATGGAGCCGATGTGGTGATCTTTGACCGCGAGCTGACGCCCACGCAGCAACGCAATTTAGAAAAAGCGCTGGATGTGAAAGTGCTGGACCGCACCCAGCTCATCCTCGACATCTTTGCTCGCCGCGCGCGAACCCGGGAAGGTCAGCTGCAAGTGGAGCTCGCGCAGTTGAACTACCTGCTGCCGCGGCTGACGGGACACGGAGCGGCAATGTCCCGGCTCGGTGCCGGTATCGGTTCGCGCGGTCCCGGTGAAACCAAGCTTGAAACGGACCGCCGGCGTATTCATCAGCGCATCCACGCCATCGAGCGTGGGCTCGAACGAGTACGCGGGGGCCGCAGCACGCAGCGTCAACAGCGGCAGGCAGTGCCGCTCGCCACCATCGCGCTGGTCGGCTATACGAATGCCGGCAAGTCGTCGTTGTTTAATCGTCTCACCGGCGCAGCGGTGCTAGCCGACGCCAAGATGTTTGCCACGCTCGATCCCACGGTGCGCCACATCACGCTGCCCTCACGCCGCCGTGTGCTGGTCAGCGACACGGTGGGCTTCATCCGCAACCTGCCCACCACGCTGGTGAAAGCTTTTCGCGCGACGCTAGAGGAAGTGGTCGAGGCCGAACTGTTGCTGCACGTTGTCGACGCCAGCTCTCCTGAAGCCGCCGAGCACACCGCGCACGTGATGGCCACGCTCCAGGAAATCGGCGCGGACACCACTCCGCAACTTTTGGTACTCAATAAAATCGATCAAATCCCCGGCGAGCCCGACGCCCAATCGCTGGCCCGCCGCATTCTCGAAGACCCCAACCGCCAGCCAGCCGGCGCCGTGGCAATTTCGGCCCGCACCGGCGCGGGGTTCGACGCGCTGCTTAGAAGAATCGATGAGACACTGGCGCTGGATGCCGTCAGCGAGTGCACCTTCCGCATTCCGGCCAGCGAGGGTGGTCCTATTCACACATTGCATGAGCGCGCCCGTGTGCTCTCCACCCATTACGCCGGCGACGATTGCCTGATCCAGGCCGAGGCCCCCGAGTCCATCCGCCGGCGCCTGGCAAAGTATCTAGTGGCGTAGGCTATCATGAGAAGCAACGCATGAACGGCCCAAATCTGCTCACGCTTTTGCGGATTTTCTTCGTCCCGCTGCTGGTGGCAGCGCTGCTCGGAGGGCGGTTCGTCGAACCTTATCTAGCCGCGTTGACAGGTCCGCTGGCGATCACGCGCGAAACCTTCGCGCTGCTGATTTTCCTGGCCGCGGCGGCGACGGATTTGCTGGATGGGTACCTGGCGCGCCGCTGGGGACAAATCACTACCGTGGGGACGCTGCTCGATCCCATCGCCGATAAGCTGCTGGTCTCGGCGGCCTTGGTCTCGCTGGTGGACGTGCATCGCGTCCCGGCGTGGATGGTGATCCTGATCATCGGCCGTGAATTCGCCGTCTCGGGCCTGCGTTCGATCGCGGCTACCGGCGGTTACACCATTGAAGCCAGCGAACTCGGGAAAACCAAAATGGTGGCCCAGGTGGTAGCGATCGCTTTGGTCATCGCCGGGATCCGCTGGCCGGAGCTCGACCGGCTTGCCTTACTTGCCATGTGGTCTGTTGTGCTGTTCGCGCTGGTCTCGGCGGCTGACTATTTCCGCAAGTTCTGGGGCAGCGTCGATAGCCATGTGAAATCCCGCCGCCGCCGCGAGTTGCTGGCCTTGCAACGCCAGCAGCGCAAGCTCGCGCGAACAGGTGTGGCTGCGTCGGCTAAGGCCGCCAGTAAAGGCTAGGCGCTGACGGCCAGGCCCGTCGCTTGCCGCAAACAATCCGCGATCAAGCAGGCAAAAGTCACGAAATCTAAGAGGGTAAGTACTCGCGTAAGGTACCGTAGAAGTTCTTGACGAAGTCGCCGGCCGCTTTGGCGGCGCCGTCTTCATCGCGATTCACGATCGGAACCACCACGCGCACCAGGGCCGTGTCGGTGCGATTCAGGCGCATGGCGTCTACCACCACCCAAAACTTCGCGGTGTACTCGCTGGCGATGGAACGGTCGCGCGATTGATACCAATACAGCACCAGGCTGCGATCGTCCCCGTGGGCGACCACGTAGCGATTTACCACGATCGGCATGGGCCGTCCGACGTCGATCGCCATGGTCCCCGAATTAAGCGGGGTCCAACCACTGCCGGGAAGGCAATTTTTAGGTGAATGCGGAGCTTTTCCGTTGCGCTGCGAGCGGAATGCGGCCACAAACAGGTTGGCACCGCGATTGTCCGACGCGTAAAAGCGGTTGAGCAGATCGTCGGCTTTCAAAACGTTGCGGGTGTCGTCATCAATGACGCCTTCCTCCAGCAACTTCCAGGAACCCAACGTCGCGGGGAGAGCAGATAAGGCTCGGCCCGGCGGAATCGCTTCCGGACGTACTGCGCTATAGATTAACGCTCCTTGCAAAAAAATCAGGAGCGTGGCGGCCATCACGGGCGGGGATTTCAAAAATTTAAGCAACGGGATCCTCCAGGCTATGCTTTCTCGTGACGCGGCAAATCAGCAGGTGCAAACCACCCAATAGAACCAGGGCGATGATGAAGATGATCCAGCCCTCCAGGCTATGGAAAAAGCCGCGCGCCAATTCGGGATTGATTTCACTCAGGACTCCCGTAATAGTGACGCGCCCCGCATTAGCAACAATGGCTACCGGTATCGTCGCGGCCAATAAGACCCAGCGCATCCACACACGCTTGTCGAAGAAGTACGCGTAGACCAGAGACAGGAAAGAAAGCGAGAGCAGACTCCGAATCCCGCTGCATGCTTCCACTACCGAAAGTTTTTGGCTTGCCAGTTCCAGGATGTTGCCATCGCGTAGTACCGGAATTCCCACCAGACCTAAGTTGAACTCCGCCACCTGGCTTGCGAATAGCTGTAACGGAAAAGTGATCTGATTGTAAATGACCGACGGAATGGGAATCATGAAGGGCAGCAGCAGCAAAGGGAACGCCAGTTCCCGCACCAGCTTGGTACCACCCGTAACCAGCAGCAAACCGACCAATGCAAGCAGCAGCGAAGTCCGTTGCAAGAATAGTTCCGCGCCTAGCGTGCCTACGTAACCCTGCAGGGCTGCCCACACCATCACGCCCAAACCCCACCAGGCCGGCTGGTAACGCAGAGCCATAATCTGCTCGCGACGCTGCCAGGCGATAAACGCAGTCACGGGGATCACAAAGAAGCCATGGCCGACGTCCTCGTCGGTGCTCCACTGCTCCACCAGGTGAATCATTACTGGCAGATAAGCCAGGATCAGCAGCACTCCGAACCATGCCAGCGTCACCCAGGGTATCGGGCGGGCCTGAGGTACGGTTCGCTGTTCGCTAAGATGGTCGACAGCCGACGCCATAACTTGATTTCAGTATATGTTATAAAACAGCCCCTAAGAATAGAACCAGAGGCGCAGGGGGTACCAGGGCGAACTGGACCCAAATCTCTTTTAATAGGAGCACCAAGTTGAAACCATGCCTTCTGATCGCTCTCTGCGCTTCCGCGGCCTTCGCTCAGCCTGTCTCCGTGAATTGGGGTCAACAAGAGCCTGAAATTCTGCAACATTATCGGGATTTGGTGCAAATCGACACCAGCCCCCCGGGGAATGAAACCAAAGCGGTTGAGTACCTGAAGAAAGTACTGGAAGCGGAAGGCATTGCCACCAAGACCTTCGCGCTTGATCCCAATCGCGCCAATCTGGTGGCCCGTTTGAAGGGGAATGGCAGCAAACGTCCGCTGCTGATCCTGGCGCATACCGATGTCGTCGGGGTGCAGCGGGAGAAGTGGCCGGTAGATCCCTTTGGCGCGATCCTGAAGGATGGTTACATTTGGGGGCGCGGAAGCCGTGACGACAAGCCCGTCCTGGCCGCCAACCTGATGGTGATGCTGCTGCTGAAACGTGGCGGCGTGCCGCTGGATCGCGACGTGATCTTTCTGGCCGAATCCGGCGAGGAAGCCGACACCACCGGCGTTGGAATCAACTTTATGGTGAACCAGCATTTCGAAGATATCGACGCCGAGTTCTCGCTCACGGAAGGCGGTGGTTCCAGCTTTGATGGAAAACGCGTCGGGGTCGTGAACATCGGGACCGCCGAAAAGGTCCCGGCACGCGTCCGCCTGGTGGCTAACGGTACTTCCGGACACGGTTCGGTCCCGCGTCTGGACAACGCGCTGATTCATCTGGCAGCCGCTGTCGAAAAAGTGGGCCGCTGGGAAACGCCGATGCGCCTCAACGATACTACCCGCACGTATTTCGAGAAGCTAGCGGCAATCAGCGCGCCCGATCAGGCCGCGCGTTATAACAATCTGCTGGATCCGCAGCGCTCCGCCGCTGTTCAGCGCTATCTCGCGGCCAATGAGCCGGGGCGCTATTCGATGCTGCGCACCTCGGTGGTACCTACCATGATGAAGGCCGGGGTCGGCCCCAACGTGATTCCGTCAGAAGCTGAAGCCACCCTCGACATCCGCGCTCTGCCCGATGAAAACATCGCGCAATTCTATAGCGAAATGCGAAAGGTGATCGGCGACCCGGAAGTGAAGATCATTCCGCTGCCCGCGACGCGCCCCTTCTCTCCGGCCTCGAGTCTCGACACCGAAATGTACCGCATATTGGAGCAAGTGAGCCATAAAATGTATCCCGGCTCGACGGTTCTCCCCACGATGTCGACGGGGGCGAGCGACAAAGCGCAGTTGCGCAACAAGGGTATTCAGAGCTACGGCATAGGACCCTATTCGAGCGAAGAGGATAACGCCAACTACGGAGCACATGGCGACGTCGAACGCTTAGCTGAAGCGTCGCTTTACAATTTCGTCCAATTCACCTGGAACGCGGTTACCGAAGCCGCGGCGAGCAAGAAATAACGCAGAGGAACTAAGCGGCGGTTTCCGGTACCGGAGCGGCGTCGTCTTTGGCGCGGTTAGCGGCGCGGTTGACCAAGCGTCGCGGGTCCAGCAAATGCTGCGGCCGGAAATCACTTCGTGACCAGCGGCTGCCCGCTTCAAATTCGATACCCAGGAAGTAGCCGATTTCCCGGAACACGCAGTATTTCACTTTACCGGAGAGCACGCCCTTCGGATAGGTGATGCGGTAGGGAGTCCCCAGCGGAACCGGCCGTTCCACTTGCAGACACGCGCCTGACAGCGAGATGTCTTCGAGGTTAGCCACACTACGCCGCACGCGGCCGGTTTGATCCTTCCACTGGACGTCCACCAGATCCGCACAAAGTAATCGGGGTTCGATGCGCCTATCCATCATGTCTACTTGCTTTATCGTCGCACCCCCCGCAATTGTTTAGTTGCGGGACCCTAGGCAATTTATACCTAGCCGTCATTTAGGGGGGTTGGTACCATGTGTTGACGGAGCCGTTTCTGCGAGTCGTTCTCCTCCATCTCGTTCTAATTGTTATTTTCGGGGTCCTGCTCCCACTGCGCAAGGGTATCAGTTTCCTGGACCCGGTCATGATCTCGGCATATGCCTGCCTGGGTGTATTATTCGCGGGTCCGGCGGCGGCCGTGGCCTTCTCGAAGAGCCGACCGCAGAGCCTGCGGGAGGCGTTCTGGCGCACCGCGAAGTCGGTCGGATACGGTGAGGCGCTGGCGGCAATCATGCTCCTTGCCGGCGCCCTGACAGTGAGCGTCAGCGGGAGGAGATTGCTGCTGCCGGAACTGGATGTGCTGGCTCAGGCCGCGTTGCTAGGCTTATTCGCGTCAATCGCTCTGGCGCTGCTGGCTGGCTGGATGACGCTGCGCTTTTCGGCGGGCGCGGCGCGTCATGGAATGCGGGCTATCTTTCTAGGGCTGTTGCTCCTGTTTGTATTCCAAGCCCAACGCCTGCCTGAGGTCCCTTTGCGGGGCGTGGAACTGTCGGTGGCTCTCTCCGCGCTGATGGTCCTCCTGCTGCGGCGGGAGGTTCATCCGCGATGAATGCTCCGGCGCAAACCAATTCTGCCAAGTTAGACCCGGAACGCCTGCGTCTGCTGGTGCGCGTCGGCGTCTTTGTTCTGCTGGTGGTTTTAGGACAATTCGTCTTCCCCGGCCTGATGCAGCCTTTCGGAGGGTTGCTGGTAGTCTCGGCACTTTCCAGCTTTGCCACGGGCGCGCTGGCGAACGCGCTGGTGGCTCGCGGTTGGGGGCGCGCCGAACTTGCCGATTTCGGACTCGCCCGCGGGCCATTGTCGATGCGCGAGTTCGCCACTGGCATGGCCTGCGGGGCGGGAGGCGCGGTGCTGATCATGATGGTCGCGCTGCTCTCGGGGATGGCTCGCTTCGACGCGGTTCCCGCAGCCCCACGGGCTTGGGCCGGCGCGCCGCTGCTGGCTATTGTTCTCTTGTTCGGATC
>JALYJH010000090.1 GCA_030775415.1 Acidobacteriota bacterium
TCTATGATGTTGTCGCCCAGATAGTGAAGTACCGGAGGAAGAGTGCTCAAATTACTCCATGCCACCGCGCTGCCTGCATTGATCGCAGGGTTATCCATAGCCGCAGGAACATGCGCGCCCGCCGCGGCTCAGGAAAAGATCGCGGGTCTGCCGCCGCGGCCCGACGGCATGGGCAATCGCATCCGCTTCACGGGCACGAATAATGCGTCCTCCGTACAGTTAGACACAGGAAACCAGATCCAATATTGGGGCGGCTCGGTTCTGTTGGGAACCGCACAGGTGTACCTAATTTGGTACGGCACGTTCGACGGCGGAACCATCAGCATTATAAACACCCTGGTCAGCAGCATTGGGGGCTCGCCCTATTTCAATATCAACGCCGGTTATTTCGATAGCAGCGGCAACAGTGTCAGCAATTCGCTGGCTTTAGCGGGAAGCGTTGCGAACAATTACAGCAGGGGCAAATCGCTCCGCACTTCAGACATAAGCGGGATTGTCTCGGATGCCATCTCCGGGGGCCAAGTGCCGCTGGTCGCCAATGGAATTTATATGGTGCTCACCGCCGGGGATGTGACCGTTTCCGGTTTCGGCTCTTCGTTCTGCGGCTTCCATTCAGTCAAAACGATCGGCAGCAGCAAAGTCCCGTACGCGTTCATAGGGGACCCCGCTCCTTCGCATACGAACTGCATCGCATCCGAAAACGAAATCAACAGTCCCAATAACAATCCGGGGGCCGATGGCATGGCCAGCACCATCGCTCATGAGCTCGATGAGATGGTTACCGATCCGAACCTGGATGCCTGGTACGATTCGAGCGGCGAGGAGGTAGCGGACAAGTGCGCCTGGGATTTCGGCAGCACTTATACGGTTTCTAACGGCAGCAGCGCCAATGTGAAGCTGGGGGGGAGCAACTATTTAATCCAGCGGAATTGGGTGAACGCAGGAGGCGGTTTCTGTGGTCTGTCGGCTACGCCGGGGCCCGATTTTGGCTTATGGGCATCGAGCGGAACGCAGTCGGTAACGGCGGGCAGTTCCAGCGGCAGCTACGCAGCCACCATCATTCCGGTGAAGGGGTTCTCCGGCTTAGTCAGCTTCTCTTTTAGCGGACTGCCCGCAGGCGCGTCTATCAGTAGCGTGCCTCCGTCCGCCTCGGGAGCGACCTTTCAAGTAACTACGGCGCCCACAGTCGCCTCCGGTACTTACAACTTCGGAATGATTGGGGCCAGCGGAACTATTAGCCATCCGGCTACATTCACGCTGGTGGTGAGCGGCTCCTCACTCGCGCCGGTAACGCTCACTGTGGGATCTATCGGGCCCGAGCCCAGCCATGTGGCTCAACCCTACACCGTGAATTTTTCAGTGACCGCAAGCGGCGGGACGCCTACGGGCCAAGTGACGGTGTCGGACGGCACCTCCACCTGCAGCGCGACGCTAGCGACGGGCAGTTGCGTTCTGGACGACGTCACCCCGGGGAGCAAGACCGTTACGGTGACCTATGCGGGGGACAGCAAGTTTGCCGGCGCTTCCAAAACGGCTTCCCACACCGTCAACTATGGCGGGTCGATTGCGGATCTGGCGTCCGGCGCCGGCTGGGAAACCACCTTCACGCTGGTGAACCTGGGAGCGTCCTCGACCCCGGTGACTCTAAACTTGTTTGGCGATAGCGGCGCCGCACTGGACTTACCGTTCACGTATCCGCAAGGGACCGCCTCGCCCCTGAATGCGTCCACCGTCGCGCAAAACCTGGCCGCGAACTCGGTGCTGCTGCTCGACACCAGCGGGCCCTTGAGCCAGGCGCTGAGCGTGGGCTGGGGAGATGTCTCGGCCAGCGGTAATGTCAACGCGTTCGAGATCTTCCGTTACGGACCGAGCGGACAGGAGGCAATGGTTCCGATGGCGACCAGCATTGGCCGCCTGGTATTGCCGTTCGACAACACGACGCTCGTGAATACGCTGGGGACCGGTGTGGCGGTAGCGAATCTAGGGGCGCAGCCGACGGCGGTTCCTATCCTGATCAACGATGCCAGCGGCGCGCAGATTGCCAGTGGATCGATCTCACTGGCCGCGCACGGCCACACGGCGTTTACCTTGGGCAATCAATATTCCGCGACCGCGGGAAGGCGCGGCACGATCAACTTCGTTCCACCTCCATCGAGCCAGGTGAGCGTGCTGGGAATTCGCGCCAACGGCAACTCCTTTACGACTATACCGGTGATGTCCCCTACCGGTGGATTACGCGGAAGCATGGCGCACATTGTGGCGGGCGGGGGCTGGCGAACCGTGTTCTATATCGTGAATGCAGGGTCCCAGACTTCGAACATCACCCTCAGCTTTCTGGATGACAGCGGAAATCCTCTGGCGCTTGCGCTCACGTACCTCGAAAGCGGAGCTACTTCCACCGCCGCTTCGGTGACGCAGGCTGTGGGGATCGGTGCGACGCTCACAATTCAGGCGCAGGGAACGGGGGCGCAGCTGTCGCTCGGCTCGGCACAACTGAGCAGCGACTGGGGCGTGAACGCATTCGCTGTGCTGCGCTACGATCCGAGCGGACAAGAGGCCACCACGCCGCTCGAAACTCGCAACGCCCCGGGGTACGTGCTGGCCTACGACAACACGGCTCCCCTGGCCACGGGCGTGGCGCTGGCGAATCTTTCGAGCCAGAGCGCTACTGTCGACGCGATTCTCCGCGACGATTTGGGTGCTATTTTACAAACCGGGTCGCTGACGCTGCCCCCCAACGGGCATTCTGCGTTTGTGCTGGGCACAAATTATCCGCTCGCCGCCGGTAAACGCGGCACAGTAGAGTTCGATTGCGCCGACGCGCAGATCAGCGTGCTGGGTATTCGCGCAAACGGGAATTCGTTCACTTCGATTCCAGTGTTGACGAGGTGAGTGAGGCTCAATAAGCGAGCTTACCCGGCGACCGCTTCTTCCGCGTGATAGGAGCTGCGCACCAGGGGGCCGCTTTCTACGTGTTTAAAGCCCAGCTCGTACCCCAGGCGCTTTAACGCGGCAAATTCCTCCACGCTTACGTAGCGGATGATGGGCAGGTGTTTGAGCGACGGCCGCAGGTATTGGCCGAGCGTGAGAATATCGACGTTACTTGCCCGCAAATCACGCATCACTTGATGCAGTTCCTCTAGCGTCTCGCCGAGCCCCAGCATTAACCCCGACTTCGCGGGAATCTCGGGACGTTGCTGCTTCACATACGCCAGCATGTCGAGCGAGCGTTCATAGCGGGCCCCCAAGCGCACTTGCCGGTAGAGGCGCGGCACCGTCTCCGTGTTGTGATTCAGAACATCGGGCGAGGCTTCGAGCACCAGGTCCATGGCCGCGTGCGAGCCTTGGAAATCCGGAGTCAGCACCTCAATGCCGCATTCGGGGAGGCGCGCGCGAATGGCTTTGATAGTCAGGGCGAAGAGTTCGGCGCCGCCATCCTTGCGGTCGTCGCGATTGACGCTAGTGATGACGGCGAACTTGAGTCCCAGGACGGCGCAGGCTTCGGCCACACGGCGAGGCTCGTCGTAATCGACTGGAAGCGGGGCGCCTTTTTGCACGGCGCAAAAGCCGCAGCGGCGTGTACACACGTTTCCGAGGATCATAAACGTGGCGGTGCGGCGGTTCCAGCAGTCGCCGATATTCGGGCAGGCGGCGCTTTCACACACCGTGTGCAGGTCGAGCTTGCGCACCAACTTCTTCAAATTGTGATAATTTTCGCCGACGGGCGCGGGCGCGCGCAGCCAGGAGGGTCGCGGGGCGCGGGGTTTGGGATCGATGCTGACGAGCACTATTTTGATTGTAGCAACTGCGCGATTCTGTTCTCGATAATGCGCGCTTCACTGAAGCCGCGGGTGCGACTGAAGAAAGCCGGCGATTGTTCATAGGCGGCGCGGGGGATGAAGCCGATCAGCTCGCTCTCAGCGACGGAGGTGCCCAGGCGCGCCGCCTCCGCTTCGACCGCAGCATACAAGTCATCCAAGGCGATTCCAGCGAAATCAGTCAAGTTCATTGAAACCTGGGCGCGATTTAGAGACGGCAAGTACAGGCCCATCGCCTTGACGAAAGGGAACCCGCCGGAGGACTCGCGAATTTTGACCGCAATCTGCCGGGCGACGGCCGCGTCGGACGTGACCAGGTTAATGTTGTAGGCGATGAGGAAAGGACGGGCGCCCACCATGGCGGCCCCGGCGGTCACGTGCTCCGCGATGTCGCCCACGTCGGGCGGGCGCCCATCGAATCCCGGCCGCCGGGTTTTTTCGAGTTTTTGGCGCGCGGCAAACCGTGCCGCCTTTTCGTAAAAATAAACCGGCACGCCGTAGCGCCTCCAGATTTCGGCTCCGGCGCGATGCGCGATAGCGACGCAATCATCGAGCGTCGAGCCCTCCAGCGGAACAAAGGGCACCACGTCGGCCGCGCCCACCCGCGGATGCACGCCCACATGGCGCCGCAGATCGATCACTTCTGCCGCCTTGCCAACGGCCCGCACGGCGGCTTCGAGAACAGCCTCCGGCTGGCCCGCGAAAGTAATCACGCTACGATGATGGTCGGCATCGGACTCGACACCGAGGAGCGCCACTCCGCCCACTTCTCGAATAGCATCAGCGATGGCGGCGATGGCGGCGGGTTCACGCCCTTCAGAAAAGTTCGGCACGCATTCGATCATTACTGGGATCATAAAGAGTGCACACGCCGAAAGACAACCAGAAGCGAACGCTAGACCGCGTGTTATCCAAGTACGGAGTGGGCTCGCGGACGGAAGCGCGCAGCTGGATCGGCGCCGGGCGCGTGACCGTCAATGGCAAGAAGGTGCAAACGCCGGACGTATGGATAGATCCGGAGAATGACCGCGTCGAACTGGATGGCCGCCCTCTCAGCGCGCGCCAAAAACAATATGTACTGCTCTACAAGCCCAAAGGCTATCTGACCACTTATAAGGACCCGGAGGGCCGTCCTACCGTTTACGATTTGCTGCCCGGGGTGAAAGACTTCGTGTTTCCGGTGGGCCGCCTAGACCAGGACACCACGGGCTTACTGATCCTCACCAACGATTCCGCATTTGGAGATCACATTACGAGTCCGGAATCGAAGGTGGCGAAAACGTACCTGGTGAAGTCCTCCCTCTTGCTGGACGACGCCCAGCTTGATCAATTGCGGCAAGGCCTGACGCTCTCCGATGGGCCGACACGGCCGGCGCTCGTGAAGCGCATTCGGGACAGCGCCAAATACAGCTTCTTTGAAATCACCATTACTGAGGGACGCAACCGGCAGGTGCGGCGCATGGTGGAAGCGCTGGGAGCAAAAGTGCTGAAGCTGGTGCGGACGGCGATCGGCGGAGTCGCTATTGGTCCACTTGAAATCGGCAAGTATCGTCCGCTCGACGCTCAGGAAATACAGGCGTTAACGGGAACGTCTAAGAGGCCTTCACGCCCCGCACATCCGGACGCTCGCCCGGCAGTCCAGCAGGATCGGGAGGCTCAGGGGCCGCCCCGAAACGGAAAGTCAAAGCGCTGGGCAAGTGGAAATCGCCGCCGCGGCCATAACGGGTCAGCACGGAAGCCGTGATGTGTAGAGCCACCGCCGTCACGATCCAGATTTGCCAGTGCGAGAACACGCCGCGCAGCGCGAACTGACCGGCCACGCCTATATCCGACGCTAAACGCCAGAAACCCAGGACGTAAGCCATTAGCGAAGCGGGAATTAAGAGTGCGCCTCCGGCCAAAGCCAGATGCCGATTCTTTCCCGGGGCCTTTTTAAAGAGCCGCCCGTGCCGCAACTTTACGCGAACGATCATGAAACGATTCGTCCTGCTCATAGTCTAACAGGCGGCCGGAAGCTGAGCGTTTCCAGAAGTAAGTTCCAGGCTTCCCCAACTCCTTCGACAGAGTGATACATTAGTGACCAACAGATAGCGCTCCACCAGCGGTGGCAAAGGAAAATTGGGTGCCCCTGCCGCTGGTACGGACGCACAGCCGACGACGGGAGGCGCGATGCGCTCTTATAGGATACTTGCCGCTTGCGCGGTAGCGGCGATAGGTTTCGCAGACCAACATCTGGGCGCCCAAAACCTGTTGGCCGACGCCTGGAAGCTGGAAGCTAAAGGCGACGCAGCGGAAGCTCGCGAGCAACTTCAAAAAGCCGCCGACTCCTCGCCCAATGATCCACTGGCTCTCGAAGCCTACGCGGAATTCCTAGGCCAGCACCGCGATCCGGCGGCGCGCGGCGCTTACGAAAAACTTTGGCAGTTGCTGAATCGCAATGGGGCCAACGCGGCGGAACGCGCCAGGACGGCGCGCCGTCTGGTGGAGCTCGACCTGCTTGCCGGAGACCGCGCGAGTGCTCAAGAACATCTGGAGGCGTATCGGTCCGCCGGGGGGAACGGCCTGAACTTGCCTGCGGTAGCGGCCGCGCGACCTCTCAATTACATTGAGATTCCGGGCCCGCTGCGATCCTTCGCGCGCATGGCCGCCATCTCGCCGGACATCACCCCGGATGAAGTGATGGCTTCGCTCGCGCACAACGTTACATTGAACGGGTATTCCGCCGCGCGGGCCAGCGAATCGCTGGAGCCGACCGAATATCTAAAACTAGTGATTCGCTATCTCGCGCAAGCGCGTGAGATTGAAAAGCTGGCGGGAGCTGAAAAAATTCTGCGCGTGGACACGTGTGAATCGACTGTTACCGGCGACCTGCTGAGGATCCTCGGCTACCGCATGCGCGGCGGCTGCGGGTCGGATGTCGCGCTGGAAACCGTGAACCCTTCGCGCGCTTTCCTGACTATCGACTCGGGCTTCCCGCTATCGGATCTGGAAGCAGCGCTGCGCACGAATCGTCCGTTTACTCTGGATTATCACCCGGCTCGTATTCCGATCCTTTATGGAGTGGAGTATTGGGCGCCACCGGTGGCGGGCGCCAAACCGGCGGAGTTTATCGACTTATTCCTGGGCGATCCGTCGGTGTGCCGCTTATATGCAGCCACCGCGGCGCTCGATCCCGATATGGCCGAGCAGCTCCGTAAAGATCTGCCTGCCGCCAAAGCGAAAATTTACGCGCATGTACTGGACTTTTTCGGTTCCATGTTTGAAGTGCGCGACGGCAAAGCCATGGTTCCCGGCGGCGCACGCTCCGAAAAAATGTGGGCTGAGCTAGTAGGCGTTTCTCCCGAGAAAGGCGCCGCGTTTTTTGAACGCTTGATCGAGAAGGACGATGGCTGGCTTGCGTCCTATTACGATTCACTGGCGCGCATCAACGGGCCGGTGGAAGCATACCTGACGGAGCCTGAGCGTCTGAAGCGCTTCTATCTGGCCATGCGCGGCAGGGTCACGAGCCCCGGCCCAGCGCGCCCCGTTTTCCGCGCAAACACGGACATGGTGCTGCTCACGACGCGCCTGCGCATGGACGCCGACGGCAAGCCCCATCTGCCGGGGGGCCTGGATGTGTGGAAGAATCTGTTCGCTGGAAAAGCGCAGGCGAAGTATGACCCGCGCATCGCCAAAGCGGCTCCCGGTTGGAAGGATTCCGAGGAAGTCATTGAGGCGATGTTCGGACTCTCGCGCAAAATCGTCGAGAATGAGGCGCTGAAGATTTTTATGGCGCTCACGGACATTGAGCGCAACCGTGCCAGGCCGCTCGAAACCAATACCGTGGAACGTCTGGTGCGCGACTACAAGGCGCTGGGCGCGCAATATCCGCTATTCGCCGAATTCCCCACGATTTCAGACGCGACCATTGTGGCGTATCTCGACGCGGCCACCGGCGTCACGCAGATTCGCGACATCGCCCTGCGCGCAGACGCCGCCGGCACCTTGCAAGCGCTGGCGGGATTCTGGCAGGTGTTCGTGCGCCAGCGCAGCATCCCGCCCGCCGAAGCCGATGGCGCGCTCAGCGCGGTGGTGCAGGGCTTTGCAAAACTACAGAGCCAGCGCGACGTATTCGAAGCGGGGCAGAAGGGGCTGGGGAAACTGCTCGCAGCAGCTCACGCGCCCGCCACCGGCTCTGCGCAGGATCACATCATGGACCTGTTGGCGGGCACCAAAGCCGCGGGCGATGGCGCCCTCTCCGACGCCCATACGCAGATGATCGAGGACATGACACGAGTGTTCGAAGCCCAGCGTCTGGTTTCGCTCGACACCATTTTGACGCTGGCGGATCGCCTGGAAGCAGCGGCCGCGGGCGAGAAACTGGATAGCGC
>JALYJH010000091.1 GCA_030775415.1 Acidobacteriota bacterium
CCCTTGCGGAACATGTCCGCCGACTCCCGCCTCTGCTTCACCAGCGTATTCAAAATCTGTAGCTCCGCCGCTTCATCGAGCGGCTTCCCGGTATCGATCGTGTAGCGTTGCAGCGCGGCTTTAATCATGCGGATCGCATCCAGCCGCGCCTCCTCGCGCCCCTTCATCGCCGCCGTCATGTCCTTCTGAATTTGTTCGATAAGAGCCATCGAATATAAGCTTAGTACATGCCCCCGAAAGCAGCGGAGTTCTCGACAACCGCAACGGACTAGGAGCGCTATCCGCCCAGAGACCGCCGCCTATTTCCCCTGCCGCTCCGGTCCCTGCGAAAGCATCTTCAACTTATAAACCGCCTCGCGCGCCGTAATGTAGAGCGTCTTCTTGTCCGGACCTGAAAACGCCAGGTTCGACGGCACCTTCGGCACTTTGATGTTGCCCAAAAACTTTCCCTTCTTGTCGAACACCTGAATCCCCGCGCCCGTCGCCACGTAAACACGCCCCTCGCGATCGATCGCCATCCCATCCGCCAGGCTCTCGCCCTCCGTCAACAAAGGAATCTTCGCGAACTCTGCTTTCTTGACGCCGCCCTTGCTCTTCACCTTCGGCTGCACTTCGAACGACCAGATTGTGTCTCCCAGCGTATCGTCCACCAGCAGATACCTGCCGTCCAGCGTGAGTGTCAGCCCGTTCGGCCGCGCAATCATGTCATCGATTGGATACGGCGGAATCCCCACCGAACTGGCGACGTAATACACTTTCCCCACCTGCCCCGCCACTTTGGGAAACATTGGCGTGGCGCCAGGGTCCGTGAAATAAAACCCGCCCCGGATATCGAAGATGAGATCGTTGGGAGCCCCCAGCAGCGGAGCGCTGCTCGTATCGATCACCGTGGTATTGCGCCCATTCTGGTTTCCCCGGCTGATCAGTTTGTCCCTGCCCTCCGCCGCGTACAGTTCGCCCTGGTTCAGCGCCAGCCCGTTAGCGCCCCCCGTGTTCATGCGAACCGTAGTGATCTTGCCGTCGGGATCGATTCGATAAATCTTATTCGCGCGGATGTCGGTGAAGAATAGCCCGCCGTCGGGCGTTCCCACGGGCCCTTCCGTGAACATGAACCCGTCTTTCACCAGCTCCGGCTCCACGCCCGCCGCCACCACTCCGGGAATTCCCGCGGATTGCGCCCACAAGGGCAGCGCGAGAGCCGCCAGAAGCAAGGGTGTTCTCATGACTCTACTCTAGCGTGCCGATCCCCAGCCCCACCACGGTCTTCTTCCCCGCCTGCCGCTCCCAGATCCGAACCACCCCGTACCACATGGTCCACACCGCTACGCTCGCCACGCTTCCCTTCACGATTCCCGGAGCATCGATCAACACCCCTAATAATCCGTTGCCGGCAACGGCTTGCGGCAGATTCACTCCGAAGAACGCAATGAATAAAGGATCCCGCGCGTAACTCAGCCAGTTGCTCGAAGCCGGAAACGCCGCGGCCCACAGCATGAACCAGCTCCACGCCAGCATCGCCGTCGGCCACCAGTAGCGCAGCCCCCGCCGCCGCCGAGCCACCATTCGCGCCAGCCCCCGCCAGCATCCATAACATCCCAGCGCCCCCACGAACGCCCCGCCAATTTCGCGAACACCCACGCGTTATCTTCCCCACTCCAGCGGCCTGTCCGCCAACATCTTCCCACCATACAACTCCCCGCGCCCCGCAATGCACAGCGTCTTCTTTTTATACGCCGCACTCCCTTTGCTATTCTGGAATTTCAGCCCATGCCCATCCAGAAGACACGCCTCCTGACGCCCGGGCCTACCCCCCTTTACCCGAAAGCGCTGCAAGCCATGCTGGGCGCCGAAATCCACCACCGCACCAAAGATTTTCGCGACCTCTACCTCTCCGTGCTCGCCGATCTCAAAACCGTTCTCGGCACCGCGAACGACGTCCTGATCCTAGCCTCCTCCGGTACCGGCGCCATGGAAGCCTCCATCACCAACTGCTTCTCGCCCGCAGACCGCGTCATCGTGTGCAGCGCCGGAAAATTCGGCGAGCGTTGGGTCGAACTCACCCACGCCTACAATCTGAATCCGCTCGTCCTCAGCGCCCCCTACGGATCGGTGGTGGAACCCGCCACTCTCGCCAAAGCCCTGGCCGCGAATCCCGACGCGAAAGCCGTCTTCGTCCAAGCCTCGGAAAGCTCCACGGGCGCCGCCCACGACGTCCGCGCCATGGGCGAAACCGTCAAAACCACGCCAGCTCTGTTCATTGTCGACGCTATCACCGGCATCGGCACCATGCCGCTCGACATAGATAACTGGGGCCTCGATTGCGTAATCGGCGGCTCGCAAAAAGCCTTCATGCTTCCCCCCGGTTTAGCCTTCATTTCCGTAAGCCCGAAAGCCTGGGCTGCCATGGAGTCCGCGCGCCTGCCGCGTTATTACTTCGACCTCCGCCGCGAAAAGAAAAATGCCGCGAAAGGAGAATCTTCCTGGACTCCCGCCACCTCCCTGATCCTCGGCCTCGCCGAAGTCCTCAAATATATTCAGACTCTCGGCATGAACGAACTTATAAACAATGCCCAGCAACTCGCTGCCGCCACCCGCGCCGCCTGCCGCGCCCTCGGCCTCGAACTCTTCGCCCCCGCCTCCCCCAGTGGAGCCGTCACCGCCATCCAAGCCCCGCCCGGTCTAAGCTCCAGCGTCATCGTAAAGGAATTCCGCCAGAAATTCGGCTCCATCGTCGCCGACGGCCAAAGCGAAATGCAGGGCCGCCTTTTCCGCATCGCCCACCTGGGCTACTTCGACGTAGCCGATTTATTCGCCTTGATAGCCGAATTGGAGTTGATCCTCGACGCCAACGGTGTTCCAGTGAAATTAGGCGCTGGCGTGGCCGCGGTCCAGCAACATTACGCCGCCAAAAAACAGCCAGTGACCGCTTAGGGAGCCATGAAAATCGTAATCGCGGAGCCTGTGCACGCAGCGGGCATCGAACTCTTGAAAGCACAACCCGGCTGGGAAATCATCATCTCTAGCCCGGCTGATTATCCCAAAAATTTAGCCGACGCCGAAGTTTTACTCGCGTCGCGCGCCGCCAAAGTCAGCGCCGCGCAAATCGAAACCGCCAAAAAACTGCGCGTGATCGCCTTCCCCGGCGTGGGAACCGATTTCGTCGACCTGGACGCCGCCACCTCCGCCGGCATCCTGGTCATGAACATGCCCGGCGAAAGCGCCGTCGCCGTTGCCGAACATACCCTAGGACTCATGCTCGCCATGGCCCGCCAAATCCCGCAGGCTATCGACTCCACGCGCCAGGGGCGCTGGGAAGGCAAGAAATTTCTCGGCACCGAACTGCGCCGCAAAACGCTAGGCGTCATGGGCCTCGGCAGCATCGGACGCGAAGTGGTCCGCCGCGCCCGCGGCTTCGAAATGAGAATCGTAGCCAACGACCCCTACGTGAATTCGGAAACCGCAGCCGATCTCGGCGTGACTCTCGTCAGCCGCGAGGAGCTCTTCGCCCAAGCCGACTACATCACCCTCCACGTAGCCCTCACCACCGAAACTCTGGGCTTGCTCGACGACGACGCCTTCGCCAAAATGAAGCGCGGCGTCAGAATCGTCAACTGCGCCCGTGGCGAACTCGTCGATGTCGCAGCGCTCCGCCGCGCCATTGAATCCGGCAAAGTCGCCGGAGCCGCGCTCGATGTCCTCCAGACCGAGCCTCCCGAAGCAGGCGAGCCTCTCCTCGCCATGGACCAAGTCCTCGCCACCCCCCACATCGGCGGCTCTACCGAAGAGGCCACCGAGTTGGTCGCCGTACGCCTGGCCGAACACCTCATCGAATATTTCAACGAAGGCGTCGCCGTCAACGCGGTCAATGTCCCGGCTATGTCGGAGGAGGCCTATCGCGCCGTCGCCCCCTACGCCGTGCTGGCCGAGCGTCTCGGCACCTTCGCCGCCCACGTGGCCACCGCCAATCCCAAACTGGTGCGCCTGGTGTATCACGGCAATTTCCCGCCGCAAAATACCCGCCTGATCCGCAACGCCGGACTCGCCGGAGTCCTCAGCCGCTCCCTGGCCGTCAAAGCCAACGTCGTCAACGCGCTCAAACTATCCGCCGAGCGCGGCCTCAGCTATGCCGAACGTTTCGAGCGCCCCACCGGACACATGGATACCCTGCGCATCGAGCTCGAAACCGACAAGGGCACTACCAGTGTCGAAGGCGCGATCGTCATGGAACGCCCGCGTCTACTAGCCGTCGATGGCATCCGCTGCGAAGCCACCCTCGCCGGCCATTTGCTCTTCTTAACCAATGAGGATGTTCCCGGAGTCCTCGGCTACATCGGCACCATAACCGGTAAAGGCCAGGTCAACATTGCCGCACTCTCGCTCGGACGCCAGGAAAAGCCAGACCGCCCCGGCGCTCCGCTCATCGCCATCACCCTGATCGAAACCGATCAGCCCGTGCCCGAGCCCGTCATCGCCCAGCTACTCGAAAACAAAGCCGTGCGCGTGGTGCGCAGTGTGGAGTTCCGCCCATGAAATTAGTTTTCCTCGCCCTGCTGGCCCCTCTGGTCTGGTCGCAAGACACCCCCCTCAGCGCGCTCCCTTACAGTCCTAGCCTGGATCTCTCATCGATGAACCGCGCCGTCGACCCTTGCACCGACTTCTATCAGTACTCCTGCGGATCGTGGATCAAAAATAATCCCATCCCGCCCGACCAGGCGCGCTGGAACGTCTACTCGAAACTCGCCACCGAAAATCAGCGCTTCCTGTGGGGCATCCTCGAACAAGCCGCCAAGCCGTCGCCCACCCGCACCCCAGTCGAAACGGAAATTGGCGATTATTTCTACGCCTGCATGGACGAAAGCGCCCGCGAGAAATCCGCAGCCGCCCCGCTCCAGGAGGAGCTCGACAAAGTGGCCGCCCTGAAATCCGTAAGCGAGCTGGCCGCCTTCCTCGCGCGCACCCATCTCACGAGCGCCGGCAGCCAATTCCTCTTCAGTTTTTCCTCCGGCCAGGACTTCGCCGACTCTAATCGCGTCATCGCTTTCCTGGGCGCCGGAGGCCTCGGCCTGCCCGACCGCGATTACTATACCAAAACCGATCCCAAGTCCGTAGAAATCCGCCAGCGCTACTTAGAACACATCCAAAAAATGCTGGAGCTGGCCGGCGAGCCATCCACGCAAGCCCGCGACAACGCAACAACTGTCATGAGCATCGAAACCGCACTTGCCAAAGCGTCTCTGACCCGTGTAGAGCAGCGCGATCCCCACAAACTCTTTCACCCCTTCACGCTCGCGAAATTGCAGCAGCTCACACCCGCGTTCCCCTGGAAAAATTACTTCGCAACCATCGATCTTGCGCGCATCCCGCCGCTCAACGTAACCGAGCCCGCGTTTTTCAGCGAAGTCCAGGCGCAGCTCAAAACCCGCAGCCTGGACGATTGGAAAACCTACCTGCGCTGGCACCTGGCGCATGCCAAAGCCCCCTTGCTGTCCTCCGCCTTCATCGGCGCGAATTTCGATTTCTATAATCATTACCTGCGCGGAGTTGAAACCATGCAGCCCCTCTGGAAGCGCTGCGTGGCCCGCGTCGATGACGATCTGGGCGAAGCCCTCGGCCAGGTGTTCGTCGCTAAAACCTTCGGTCCCGACACCAAAAAACGCGCCGTCCAGATGACCAAAGAAATCGAGCTGGCGATGCAATCCGAAATCGAGACGCTGCCCTGGATGAGCCCCGCTACTAAAAAACGCGCCCTCGAGAAGCTCCACGCCGTCGCCAATAAAATCGGCTATCCCGATCACTGGCGTGATTACAGCTCCATCAAAATCCTGCGCGGCGATTACTACGGCAACGTCGAGCGGGCCACCACGTTTGAAAACCGCCGCGAGCTGGCGAAAATCGGCAGGCCCCTCGACCGCACCGAGTGGCAAATGACCCCGCCCACCGTCAACGCCTACTATGACCCGCAGATGAACGACATCAATTTCCCCGCCGGCGTCCTCCAGCCGCCTTTGTATGACCCCAAGCTTGACGATGCCCCCAACTACGGCAACACCGGCGCCACCATCGGCCACGAGCTCACCCACGGCTTTGACGACGAAGGCCGCCAGTTCGACGCCCAAGGAAATTTGAAAGATTGGTGGACCATGCAGGACGCCCAGGAATTCGCCAAGCGCACCGCCTGCGTGTCCGACGAATACTCCACCTTTACCGTGATCGACGATATCAAGATCAACGGCAAATTAACACTTGGCGAAGACGCCGCCGACCTCGGTGGAACGCTGCTCGCCTACATCGCCTGGAAAGAAGCCACTAAAAATCAGACTCTCCAGCCGATAGACAACCTGACGCCAGATCAGCGCTTCTTCGTCGGCATGGCACAATGGGCCTGCGGCGACGAACGCACCGAAAGCAAGCGCGCCAACGCCATCACGAATCCGCATTCGCCCGAGGAATACCGCATCAACGGCGTAGTCTCTAACATGCCCGAGTTCGCGAAAGCCTTCGCCTGCCGCGCCGGACAGCCCATGGTCCGCGCCCAGCAGTGCAAGATCTGGTAACTACTTGCCGACCTCGTGCGGAGCGTCCTTCTCATTTTCCATGCAGAAGAAATCCATCAGCTCGGTGTTGATCGCGATAAATTGCTTGATCTTCACCGCCCACGGCTTGGTATACGCCTTGGCATCGTCCACCGTAAACTCGATCTCCATCATGCCGAAGTTGAGGCGCCGGAACCGCTCCGTGAGCTTCGCGGCATCCGTCAATGGATCGCCGTTCCGGTCCAGCCATTCGCCGTCCGCAATGCCGATCGTATTCACCACCAGCGTGTCTCCATCCCAGCTCCCTACCGAATAGCCATTGGGCGTCGGAGCCGGATCCACCGGCAGCGGCCGCCCGTCGGTGAAGATCTGCCGGTACGCCGAATCGCGCTCGTTTAATATCACCACCAGCCCCGGCAGCATCAAAAACTTTCGATAAAACGGATTGATGGTCAGCTTAAAAAGTCCCGTCGGCCGGCAGTTCGCCCCCGGATCGCCCTTGGAGTTCTCCGCCATGCGCGCCTTGCGCAATTCCAGCGCCCACGGCCGGTACGGCAAACCGTCCGGCAGGCTCCAGCCGATGTCCATGAATTCTTTTGTGATTTCCATGTCCACGCAGCCCGCCTTGGGACACGGCTGATTTTTCTCCAGCAGCCACACACCTGAAAAATCCGGCTTACCGTCCGCCGTTCGGGGCGTGGGCGCCGCCAGGTTCGGAGAGCCATCCGCGTTCTTCGGCACTCCCGGCGTCGGATAATGAATCCATTGCGCCCCAGCCAATCCCGCCATGAACGCAACCAGCGCCACGATTCGCATCTTCTTTAATGTAGCGAGTACTCGCCGGCTTCCGCTTACCAGCCGGTGCTAGACCGCCACTGCCTCGCGCGCGCCCATCCCCCGCAGGCAGCGGTCGATCCACTGCTTGGTCAGCTTCTCCTGCACGCCATTCTGCGAAAGCCGCGTGCGCAAGTTCGCCCAATCCACCTGATCGAGCGGCTGGTCTTGATTGAAGCAGCTGAACACCACCGTCTCGTCGCCCGTGGTCGGGTCGCGGTGGATTTGCAGACACTGCGCGCAAATCTCTTTCATCATGCATTGCATCGGCGAGTTGATGCTGCCGATCCCCACATGATCCGGCTTCAGATATTTCGCCAGCACGGTGTGCCGCGCTCGCGCCACCGCTGCCATCATGCCGTCGGACCCGATCGCCATCACCCGGTCCACCGCATGCAGCGGAATCGGCGCCTCGCCCAGGTCCCCGCGCCCATACGCCACGATCGCTTCGACGATATTTCCGACAAACGCCTTGTCCTGCGCCCGTCCCGGCGTGAACCCCGGAGCTTCATCGCAGCACCACACCACCACGTCAGCCGCCCGCTCGATCTCTTCGATCTTGTAGCGATCTGCGATCTTCTTATATCCCGCGAAGTAAATCGTGCGCGAGCCGTTGGCCCGCAATTGCTGTCCGATCGAAAACAATACCGCGTTGCCCAGTCCCCCGCCTACCAGCAGCGCCGTCTCTTCTTCCGGAGTCTCCGTGGGCGTCCCCGTGGGACCCATCAAGATCACTGGCTCGCCCGGCTTCAACAACGCGCATAAATCCGAGGATCCGCCCATCTCCAGCACGATCGTCGAC
>JALYJH010000092.1:0-2888 GCA_030775415.1 Acidobacteriota bacterium
GAACAGGTGCTGACCTTCCGCATGGATAACCCTATTGTGATTGCCACCGATCGCGCACCCCAAGCGTTCCGCTATGTGACGCCTTATGATTATCAACAGGCTTCCGATCAACCTCGTGCGCGACCCGCTCCGCGTCCAGCTCCACCGTATTATTACGGCGGAGTCTATGGACCCTGGGGACCCTACTACGGCTACCCCTATTACTATGGACCGACCATCGGCTTCTATGGCCGCTTCGGCGGGCGTTACCGTCGTTAACTGCTGTGAACCGGACTGCCGTGATCATCGGCAGTCCGGCTCAATCTGCTAAGGCCATGTTGTAGCTGCCGCGTTTTTCTTCCACTCCCACCACTGTTTCGAATAACTCCTCCATCTTTTCCGGTGTCAGCAGTTTTTCTTTCTTCCCGTCGAAAAAAATCCGCCCTTCCTTGAGCGCCACGATGCGCTCGATCTCAGGAATAATATCCGGCAGATGATGCGTCACCACAATGACTGTCACGCCGTTGTGCGCCAGCTTGCGCATGGCGTCGCGGACCTCGCGCTGCGCCCGCACGTCCAGGCTATTGGTCGGCTCATCCAGCACCAGCGCCTTGGGATCGTGCGCCAGTGCCCTGGCGAAAACCACGCGCCGCGCCTCGCCGCTGGATAGTTCCGTCATCAGCCTGTCCGCCAGATGCGCCACTTCGAAGAACTCCAGAACCTCTTGCGCCTTGCGCTCCATGGCCGGTGTGACGTGATGATTGGGCCAGATCCCAATGGATCCAAAAAACGCGCTAAGCACGGTCTCCATTGCCGAATACGGTTTGGTGCACAGAGCCACCAGATCGTTGGTGACGATTCCTAAAGTCGCGCGCAATTCAAAGAGCGTCCATATTTCTTCCCCCCAGATTCGCAGGCGGCTTTCGAGCGGGAAGCGCGGGTAACATTCCCGCGTCACAGTCTTGAGCAGCGTGGATTTTCCGCTGCCGTTGGGACCCAGAATGGCGACATGCTCGCCAGCGTCTATCGAGAAAGTAACGTTGCGCAGCGCCATGGTCCCCTCGCGCTCCACCGTAACGTTGTCAAATTCCAAAAGCTTGGGCATCTGCCCATGCTAGCCAACTTTACCGCTCCGCTGCGCCCGCAGGAGCGTGAAAGCGACTCTTCTTCGCCATTTGGCAGTCTCGCGGGGGCGCGGGCGGTCTGCTACTGTGGAGAGTGAGCACTTACTTATGATTGTTCCCACCGCCATCCGTAAGAGCCGGATGCCCGCCAGCGACCGCCATCGCCAGTTACTGCGCAGCGCCATCGAATGCTTCGCGCGCAACGGTTTCGGGGGAACCAAGACCAAGGACATCGCCGCCGCCGCGGGTGTCAGCGAAGCCATTCTTTTCCGCCATTTCGCCACCAAAGAGGATCTGTACCACGCTATCCTCGATATGAAAGAAGACCAGGACGCCGCTAAGAGCTCGAAGCGCGAGGTGGAAGAATGCGCCGCCCGCCGCGACGATGCCGGCGTCTTTCGCGCAATAGCCCGTGAAATCTTTGATTCCTTCGAAGAAGATCCGGCGTTCCATCGTCTGGTCCTCTATGCGCTGCTCGAAGGCCACCTGATGGCCCATTTGTTTTATAAGCGCATGGGGTCGCGCCGCCGTGATTTTTTGCGCCGCTACGTGATGCAGCGCCAGGCGGAAGGCGCGTTTCGCGCGTGCGATCCCGACCTCGCGCTCATGTTTTCAGTCGGCACGGTAGTCCACTCTGCTATGGGAAAACACATTTTTGGCATGAAGAAACCGGCGATTGCCGACGAAGCGGTGGTGAAGGAAATAGGTGCATTTATCTTGGCCGGTCTTACTGCACGGGGCGTCTCCCGTCTGCGCAAAAATAAGAAGGAGAAGGGAATCCATGCCACGTCATAATTTCATTCGGCGAAGCGCTCTCCCTCGCGCGCTCCTGTGCGCGCTTCTGGCAGTCCCGGTGGTATTTTCTTCCGCTTGCGGAGGCCCGCACACCACCGAAGCAAAAAATGCGGCTTCCGATGCGCCCGCCGGAACCGCCTTCACCGTGGCCGTCGTGCCCGCCGAAAACCGCTCCGTCGAGTCTTCGGTGCAAGTCACCGGTAGTTTTGTTGCCAAAGAAACGTCGGATGTGGCGCCTGAAACCGGCGGCCGCGTCATCCAAACCCCCGTAGATGTGGGCGACTTCGTCAAGCGGGGCCAAGTCATCGCGCGTCTAGAAGATCGCGACGCCAAGCTGCGTCTGGAGCAAGCCGCCGCCGCCGAGCAGCAGTCGGAGGCCTCGTTGCGTCAGGCGCAATCCCGCATTGGGCTCGGCCAAAATCAGCAGTTCAATCCCGACTCCGTTCCCGAAGTGCTCTCCGCGAAAGCCAACGCCGATTCCGCCGTGGCCCAAGCCCGCTTGGCCGAAGCCGACGCGCAGCGCTACGCGAACCTGCTCAAGACCGGCGACGTTTCGCAAAGCGCCTACGAAAAATACCGCACGCAAGCCGACACCGCGCAAGCGCAAGCTGCCGCCGCGCGCCAGACTTACGAAGCCACGCTCAACAACGCACGCCAGAATTATCAAGGCACGCTTTCCGCGCAGGCAACGCTTAGCGGTTCCAAGGCCGCCAGCGAGATATCGCGCAAAGCCATCGAGGATACTGTGATTAAGGCGCCCTTCGCCGGCTACATCAGCTCGCGCCCCATCGCTGTCGGTCAGTATGTCACCGTCACTTCGAAGATCGCTACTCTGCTTTTGATCACGCCCATCCACCTTGAATTACAAGTCCCCGAAGCCAATGCGCCGGGGATGAAAACCTCGGTAGCCGTGGAAGCCATGGTTCCCGGCTACCCCGGACGCATCTTCCAGGGCCGCGTCACGGCCATCAATCCCGCGGTGGATGCCGG
>JALYJH010000092.1:2898-8168 GCA_030775415.1 Acidobacteriota bacterium
TGGCATGTTCGCAACCGCCCGCATACTGCTCCCCGGCAGTAGCATGGGAATGTTCGTGCCGAAGTCCGCCGTCATCACTGACCCCACCACCAATTCCTCGCAGCTTTACTTTATTCGCGACGGCCGCGCGCGCCTGGCCGTGGTGCAACTGGGGGCCATGCGCGATGACAAAGTACAGGTCCTTTCCGGGATTTCGCCGAATGCCGTCATCGCCACCGATCACCTGCCCGACTTATTCGACGGCATGGTCGTCAAAACCACGCAGAAAGGCCAATAGCAGTGCATAAACTAGCCGCCCTCTGCGTCAGACGCCCGGTCTTTGCCACCATGCTGATCGTCGCGCTGATGGTCGTGGGCATCTTCTCCTTCTTTACCCTGGGCGTAGACCTCTTCCCCAAAGTGGATTTGCCCACTATCGTCGTGACGGTGTCCGACCCCGGCGCCTCCGCCGAAGAAATCGAATCCGAAATCACCAAGCGCATCGAAGACGCCGTGAATACCACCAGCGGCATCGACAACATCGCCTCCACGTCTCTCGAAGGCAACTCCACCGTGGTGATCAGCTTTATCCTCGATAAAAGCGGCGACGTAGCCGCCCAGGAAGTTCGTGACAAAGTCAATCAGGTGATTCCGGATCTACCGGAAAGCGCGAAGGCTCCCGTGGTGCAGAAGGTCGACCCCGATGCCCAGCCGGTCCTTCAAATGGTGGTGTCCTCGCCGCGCCCCCTGCGCGAAGTCACCGAGATTGCCGACAAGCAGATCAAGCCGCGCCTCGAAAACATTTCAGGCGTCGGCCAGATCACCATCGTGGGCGGCCTGAAGCGCGAAATCCGCGTGTGGGTGGACCCCGAAAAGATGCGCGCCTACGATGTTTCCGTGTCCGACGTCGTCAAAGCCCTGAAAGAACAAAATGTGGAACTCCCCGGCGGCAGCGTCAACGCCGGAGCCACGGAACTTTCCGTCCGCACGCTGGGCCGCCTGGTGGATCCCGCTCAATTCGACGAGATCGCCGTGAGCCGCCGCGGGTCTTACGTTGTCAAAATCCGCGATATCGGGCATGCCGAGGATTCCGAAGAAGAACCTACCACCGCCGCGCGCCTCAACGGCAACCCGGCCGTCACCCTAGTGGTGGCGAAACAATCCGGCGAAAACACCGTCGCCACCGCCGACGAGGTCAAAGCCCGCCTGAAGGAAATTCAAGCTTTTCTGCCTAGGGACATCACGATTCAGGTGATTAACGATCAATCGATTTTCATTAAGAGCGCCGTCCGCTCGCTCGAATCGCACTTGGTCGAAGGCAGCATCCTGGCCGCCGTCATCATCTTTATTTTCCTGGCCAACATCCGCACCACGCTGATCTCGGCCATCGCCATTCCCACATCTATCGTTTCCGCGTTCGGCCTGATGGCGGCCATGAAGCTGGATTTGAACCAGATCACCATGTTGGCGCTCACCCTCATGGTCGGCATTGTCATTGACGACGCCATTATTGTTCTCGAGAATATCTACCGCTACATGGAAGAGAAGGGCATGCCGCCCATGCTCGCCGCCATCGAAGGCACCAAGGAGATTGGACTCGCAGTGATGGCCACCACTCTCTCTTTGCTCGCCGTATTTCTTCCCATCGGCTTCATGGGAGGCGTCACCGGCCGTTTCATGTCCTCCTTTGGATTCACCGCTTCCTTCGCCATCGCCGTGTCGCTGTTGGTGTCCTTCACGCTCACGCCGATGCTGAGTTCGCGCTTCATAAAGATGCCGAAGGTAGCGGAAGGCGGCTCCTACCACGCCTCCAAAGATTCCAAATTCTTCCGCTTTCTGGACCACTACTACACGGTGATGCTCGAATGGGCGATGGCACACCGCAAATCCATGGTTGCGCTGTGCGTAGCGGTGTCGTTGACCACCGTTCCCTTATTCATGATGGTGGGAAAGAGCTTCATCCCCACCGATGACCGCAGCGAATTTCAAGCGACGCTGAAGGCCCCCGAAGGCACCTCGCTCGCCGCTACGCTCACTATTGCCGAACGCATGGCCCGCGATCTCCGCCAGATGAAGGGCGTCACCGCTACCCTCACATCGATCGGTTCCTCCTCCGGCGGCTTCGTGACGTTAGCATCCGCCTCGAACCGCGCCACCATCTACGTCAAGCTGGTGCCCGTCAACGAACGCGACCAGTCGCAGGCACAATTGATGTCCCGTGCCCGCGAACTGATGAAAAAATATCCTGCCGACCTGCGCACCTCCGTTATCCAGGCCGGCGGCGGCACCGGCGGACAAGCGGACGTTCAATACGTCATCAAAGGTCCTGACCTCGATAAGCTCAACGAGTACGCAACGAAAATCGTCGCGAAGCTTCAGCAATCCCCCACTGTCGGCGATCCCGATCAGTCCATGGTTTTCGGCAAACCCGAGCTGCGCGTTGAAATCGACCGGCAGCGCGCCGCCGATCTCGGCGTCAAAGTCAATGACATCGCCACTGCGCTCAACACCCTGGTTGCCGGACAAGTAGTCTCCTCCTTTCCCTCTGGAGGCGAACAGTACGATGTCCGCCTGCGCGCCGATCTCAAGTACCGCACCAGCGTCGACGGCCTTTCCCAATTAATTGTTTTCTCTACCAACAAGCAAGGCTGGGTCCCGCTCGATCAGGTCGTGCGCATCAAAAGTGGCAGTGCTCCCTCGAGCATCAGCCGTCTGGACCGCCAACGCCAGGTCACCATCAACGCCAACGTGCTGCCTGGCGGCTCCCAACAAGGTGTAATCAACACCGTCAACGACGTAATCAAGGAAATCCATCTGGACCCTGGCTACACCACGGGCCTCGCCGGCTTCAGCAAGAATCTCTCGCAGGCGGCCTACTATTTCGTAATTGCCATCGCGCTCACGCTGATCTTCATGTACATCGTTCTCGCGGCGCAGTTCGAATCCTTCTTGCATCCCTTCACTATTCTGTTAACCCTGCCGCTGGCCATTCCCTTTGGGATTCTATCGTTGGCGCTGGCCGGACAGAACATCAATGTGTTTTCGGCGCTGGGCATGCTGCTGCTGTTCGGCATTGTAAAGAAAAACGCGATCCTGCAAATCGATCACATGAACGGCCTGCGCGAAAAAGGGATGGAACGTTATGAAGCCATCATCCAGGCGAACCGCGACCGCCTGCGCCCCATTCTTATGACCACGGCGGCCCTGGTCGTGGGCATGCTCCCCCTGATAGTTTCGAGCGGCGACGGCGCCGCCACGAACCGCTCCATCGGCGTGCTGGTAGCCGGCGGCCAGACCCTCTGCCTGCTGCTGACGCTGCTCGCCGTGCCGGTGTTTTACTCGCTCTTCGATGACATGAAGAATCTGCCTATGGTGAATAAAATCTTCGGACGCAAGCGCTCCACCGCAGTGCGTTCCCTGCCGCCCGTCCCGCAGCCGGTGCATTTCCAAACCGGAGACCAAGCCTAATGCGCATTAAATTTCTACGCCCGGCCGCGGCCTTAACGCTCGTGGCGCTTCTGCTGCCCTGCGCGCCGGCACAAAATCCGCCCGCGCAAGACGCCACCACGCTGCTGCCCCCCGTGCGCCCCTTCCGTTTGCCCGCGCGCATCGGCGTCTTCGGCGAGGCGCGGATCACGTTGCAGCAAGCGCTCGCCATGGCGCTCGCCAACAACAAGGACATCACCGCCTCGCGCATCGATCGCGAAATCGCCGGCTACAATCTCACCGGCGCCCGCGGACTCTACGATCCCACCGTCGGCGCCGTCTCGCAATTTTTAAAACAGGAGACTCCCGTCGCCAGCTCCCTCGGCGGGTCCGCCACCGGAGCTGTTCTCAACCGCGTTTGGCAGACCGATCCCACCGTCTCTGGCTTCACGCCCTGGCTCGGCGGAAACTATCACGTCGATTTCAGCTCGCAGCGCGTGTACACCAATAACAGCTTCGCAACCTTGAATCCGCAGTACCCCTCGGCCCTGGTTTTCCAATATACGCAGCCGCTTCTGCGCAACCTGTTATACGACCAGAATCGCCACACCATCGATGTCGCCAAGAAAAACCAGTCGCTTTCGAACGAGCAATTCCGCCAGCGCGTGATGCAGGTGGTTCAGCAAACCGAACAGGCGTACTGGGAGCTGTTCTATGCCTACAACAATCTGCAAGTCCAGCTCGATTCCGTCGACATCGCCCGCATGCAGGACGAAAGCAACCGCCGTCAGCAGGAGCAAGGCCTGCTCGCGCCCATCGACGTCGTTGCCGCCCAAACCCAACTCGCCAATTTTGAGTTGAACGCCTATAGCGCGCAAACCACGCTCACGCAGGCCGAGAACAACCTCAAGAGTTTGATGCTTGAAGGCCGCGGCTCCGCGCTCTGGGCGAGCGCGCTGATCCCCCTTACGCCGCCCGAATCCACCGCCCCCGTGACCCCGCTTACCGACGCCGTCAATCAGGCGTTAGCCGATCGCCCCGAAATCGCCCAGGCGCGGATCAACGGGGAAATCAATCAGCGCGATACCCGCTACTACCGCGAGCAGATCAAGCCGCAGGTGGACGTGATCGCCAGCTACACACGCAATGGCCTGGCGGGTCCCCAGGTGGTGCAGACCGGTAGCAACCCCTTAACCGCCAGCCTCGGCCCGCTGCTCGACCGCCTGAACACGCTCTCCACGTCCGCCGGCCTCGACCCCGTTGTCCTGAGCGCCGGAAGTTCCACGCCCGGTGTCCTCATCGGCGATTACGGCCAGTCTCTCAATAACCTTTGGGCCGGCAATTTCCCCACTACTCAGATTCAACTCAAAGTGTCGCTGCCCATCCGCAACCGCGCCGCCGAATCCAATCTCAGCACCTCCCTCGCGCAAAGCCGCCGCATCCAGAACCAGCGCGAGCAGGTGGAGCAGGCGATTGAAGCCGACGTGCGCAACGCCATGCAATTGATGCAATCCGCCGAACTCCGCCTGCAAGCCGCGCGCATCCAACGCGAATCCGCCGAAGAACAATACAACAGTGAGCAGCGCCAGTTCCGCGCTGGCACCTCGACGTTATTCCTGGTCCAGCAGCGCCAGACAACGATGATCAGCGCCCGCAGCCAGGAACGCCGTGCTCAATCCGATCTCGGTGAAGCCATCTCTGCCTTTGAGCTATCCACCGCCAGCATCCTCCGCCAGCACAACATCAACTTGCAATAACCGGGGATGTTTACCGCCCTCCGCGCGGCAGAGCGCCAGCTCTTCTTCCGCGACGCTATCCTTATATACAGCCCGTGCGCCCCGTTGCCATTCTTGCCTGCGTGATCC
>JALYJH010000093.1 GCA_030775415.1 Acidobacteriota bacterium
TGGCGATTCGCGGCTGAGGCGAATTGATATACCAGGAAGATCCCCGCGTTCGGAGCGGGCGAGTTGGGATGCTGCAAAGCTTCGACTACGGTTCGAACGACCCCGTCTGGACCGAGGCTGGGATTCGGCCGCGGTTGCCCTACCAGGTAGGCCAGTTGCGACAACGCCAGGGCACTCCACAGCGCGGCAGTCACTCGTTGAGTACCCGAAGGGTGGTGTAGAGATTCCAGGCCACCACTGCCGCGTACCAATAATTGATCCAGAGAATCAGTTTTCTCCGCCGCAGTAGCAGGCACACGGCGGCGACCGCGACCGCCAAGATTTTGGAGATCAACAACCCGTTCAGAGGGCCCCAGCGAACCAGCAGGCGCACCATCGGGCTAGCTTCTCCGTTGCCTAGACTGAAACCGATCAGGGTCGTGAGAACGTCCAACACCTGCAGATAGAGGAACACTTCTATCAGCTGACGGCCGGGGCGGCTCTGGGCGCTGGGTGTCGTCATGGGGTTAAGCTGGCCATCAAATTCCGGCTGCGGCGCCGGGATACTGGGTAAGTTTTTCGCGGCCGAGGATGTGGTCCAGGTGATGCTGCATGTGCAGTACGTAATCGTCTATAAGAAAGCCCAGCGTAACGGGCGCGGCGTCGCCTACGCGGCAAACAGTGGTCCGGCGCGCCGGCGGAATGCGCTGGATCACGTGCACCAACAGCTCATTGTGCTGGCGCCACATTTCGAGTAGCGTCAGCCAGGGGAGTTCGTGATAGCCGTGGGCGCGCACCCAACCGTCCTGGTCGTAACCTTGGCCGATGAATTCAGTCTCGAGCGAAGCGCGCACGAAGCGCACGTGGTTGTTCATGGCGGAGTCGATCAGATGACCTAGCTCTTCCTTGCGCGACCAGGAATCAGGCCCGGCGTGGCGGATGGCAGCCTGCTCCTCACCGAGCACGCGCAGATTCACGTACTCGAAGGCGAGCACTTTTTCGAGGGACGGCGCGAGTTTCTCTGGCATGTCCCATTTTGCCATGCGCCAGCCACTGAATTGGCGTTGTGTTAGGTTGGCTTTATCCGGGAGGAAACCGTGAGACTGCCTGCTCTTTTGTTGCTGAGCGCCTTGTGTTTGGCGCAATCCGGAGACCATAACGGCATTGACCGCTCGATGTTCGACACGTCCTGCAAGCCGTGTGATGACTTCTGGCGCTATGCGACAGGCGCGTGGCTGGATAAGAATCCGGTGCCAGCCGACCGGGCGCGCTGGGGTAAGTTCGATGAGCTGTCCGAAGCCAACCTGGAGCGGCTGAAAACGATTTTAGACGCCGCAGCCGTGGACAAAACGGCCACTGGCGACCGGCGGCGTGTGGGCGATTTCTACGCGAGTTGCATGGACACGGCGTCGATCGATGCGGCCGGCGCCAAGCCGGTGCAGCCGCTGCTGTCGCGAATCGCTGCCATCCAGGGGCGGCAAGACCTGGTGGCGGCACTGGTAAGCCTGGAGCTGGAAGATGGTTTGGCTCCGACGCGCGTTACGAATGTTTCCGATCCGCAAGACGCGGATCAGGTAATCGCCGGCATTGCGGTGGGCGGCCTCTCTCTACCGGACCGCGATTATTACTTTCGCGACGACGCTCGCTCCAAGACGATTCGGGACGAGTTTGTCCAGCATGTACAGCGGCTCTTGCGATTGCTGGGCGATTCGCCGGAGACGGCTGCCGCGGCGGCAAAGACGGTGATCGATTTTGAGACGGCGCTCGCCAAGGCCACGCTGACGAACGTGGCGCGGCGCGATCCGTATAATCGCATCCACAAGATGGATTTCGCGAGTATGGAAGCGTTTGCGCCGGCTTATGACTGGAAGGCGGCTTTCCAGCTTCTCAAGGTCCCGACAACGGTAGCTGTCAATGTATCGGAGCCGGAGTTTCTCAAAGAATTCAATCGTCAGTTGCTGGATGCACCGGTGGAAACGTGGAAGACCTGGCTGCGCTGGAGGGTGATCGATGACCGCGCGGATTACCTGGCGAAGCCTTTTTACGATGAATGGTTTCATTTCGAGCGGACGGTGTTGTCGGGCGTTGCGGTGCAGCAGGCGCGTTGGAAAGTCTGTGTTGCCTCGACGGACGCCTCTTTGGGCGAGGCGCTGGGGCGTTTATACGTTGAGAAGCATTTTCCGCCGGAAGCCCAGCGGCGCATGCAGGAGTTGGTGGCCAATATGCGAGCGACGCTGGGCGAGGAATTGCAATCGGCTGAGTGGCTGGCTCCGGAAACGCGGGTAAACGCGATGCGCAAGCTGGCGACCTTCGATCCGCGGATCGGCTATCCGGTGAAGTGGCATGACTACTCGGGCGTGCAGGTGACCCGCGGGGATTATTTGGCGGATAAGGAATCGGCCATTGTCGACGAGCGGCGGCTCAACGCGGCGAAGATCGGCAAGAAGCTGGACCGGACAGAGTGGAGTATGACGCCCCCCACGGTGAACGCGTATTACACATCGGCGAGAAATTCGATCACGTTTCCGGCGGGCATTCTGCAGCCTCCCTTCTTCGATATGGACGCGGACGACGCGGTGAACTATGGAGCGATCGGGGTGGTGATCGGCCATGAGATGGGGCACGGCTTTGACGATCAGGGATCGAAATACGACGCCGACGGAAATTTGAAGAACTGGTGGACGGAGCAGGATCGCGCGCAGTTCGAGAAACGCGCCGCCTGCATTGTGAACCAATTCGATTCAATCGACGTGGGCGAGGGCCAGCATCACACCGGCAAGCTCGTGACCGGAGAAGCTATGGGCGATCTTGGCGGGGCCACGCTGGCGTACAAGGCGTATCACAAATCGCTCAACGGCAAGGAGCCTCCGGTGATCGACGGGCTTACGGGCGATCAACGTTTCTTCCTGGCCTACGCGCGCGTATGGGCAGCCAATCAGCGGCCTGAAGCCATGCGGCGGCAGCTTGCAACGGATCCGCATCCCTTAGCTAAATTCCGGACGAACGCTACTTTGCAGAACATGCCGGAGTTCCAGCGGGCATTCGCTTGTAAGCTGGGCGATCCGATGATGCGGGCGGCGGAGGAGCAGTGCAAGCTGTGGTGACGGCGGGCTGAACACCAGATTGCCGCTTCGCCGCCGTACCCTATAAGAATGAAACTTCGCGATTTAGCGGATAGGCTGGGCTGCGAGCTGCGGGGCGATGGCGGGATTGAGATCACGGGCGTGGCCGGCATGGAGCAGGCGGGCGCCGGGCAGATCACGTTTTTATCGAATCCTAAATACACGCACAAGGTGAAGCAGACGCGCGCGGGGGCGATTCTGGTGCCCAAGGTTATGGAGGGTATCGAGCCGGCACAGGTGGTGTCGGCCAATCCGTACTTCGATTTCGCGCGGGCGCTGGAGCTGTTTTATCAACCTCCCAGACCGGCGGCGGGTATTCATCCCACGGCGCTGATCGCTGAGTCGGCGCGCATAGGCGAAGGGGCGTCGATTGGGCCTTACGTGGTGGTCGCTGAGAACGCCGTCATTGGGCGCGGGGCTGTGCTTAGGGCTCACGTCGTGATTTACGAGGGGGCGGTGATCGGTGACGATTTTTATGCGCACTCACATGCCGCAGTTCGCGAGTTCTGCCGCATTGGGCACCGCGTGACTTTGCAAAACAGCGTGATCGTAGGCGGGGATGGATTTGGATTCGCTAAGCGCTCCGACGGCACGCATTATAAAATCGTGCAGAGCGGGGTGACGGTGATCGAAGACGATGTGGAGATTCAAACGCTGACATCGATTGACCGCGCCACGGTGGGTGAAACTCGCGTAAAGCGCGGCGCGAAGATCGATAGTTTGGTGCAGGTGGGACACGCCTGCGTGGTGGGCGAAGACAACATCATCTGCGCGCAGACGGGGTTGGCTGGATCAAGCGTGCTGCAGAAAAACGTGTTGCTGGCCGGGCAGGTGGGGATTTCGGGCCACCTCACGATTCACGACAACGCGGTGGTTTATGCCCAGAGCGGCGTGGGCGGGGATGTGGCGGCGGGGGCAATAATCAGCGGATCTCCCGCGTTTGACGCGCGCGAATGGCTGCGCGCGATCACGGCGTTGCAGAAATTGCCGGAATTACTGAAGACGGTGCGACAATTGGAGCGTCGCCTACAATCTTTCGAAGAGGCCACAAACCAATAAAATGTCCCGACATCACGACTATGAAGGTCATGAGCACCTGCCGCTGGCGTACCGCAATCGCGATTTTCTGGATGGACCCGAGGGGAGGTCTCTGCGGATACTGAGCGAATATCTGTATCCCTTATCGCATTTCCGCCGGGAACGCATACACGACACGGTAGTGTTTTTCGGGTCGGCGCGGTTGATGGAAATGGGTCCGCTAGGCCGCTATTATAACGAGGCGCGCGAACTGGCACGGCGCCTTACGGCGTGGTCGGATGGACTGCCCGATTCCGATCGCCGTTTTGTGGTCTGTAGCGGCGGTGGCCCGGGCATTATGGAAGCCGCCAATCGCGGCGCGAGCGATGCGAAGGGAAAGACGGTGGGTCTTAATATTGGTCTGCCCTTTGAGCAGCGGCCGAATCCCTTTGTAACGCCGGAGCTCAATTTTGAATTCCATTATTTTTTCATGCGCAAGTTTTGGTTCTCGTATCTGGCCAAGGCGCTGATCGTTTTTCCGGGCGGTTTCGGAACCATGGATGAGATGATGGAAATCCTTACGCTGATGCAGACGCAGAAGCTGATGAAGAGAATGGTGGTCCTTTTATACGGCACTACTTTCTGGAAAGAAGTGATCAATTTCGAGGCGCTAGTGCGACACGGCATGATCGCGGCGGACGATCTGAACTTGTTTGAGTTTGCCGATGATGTCGATACCGCCTTCAAGATTCTGCAAACCGGATTGACCAAGTACTATCTCCAAGACGAACAGGAAGTGCCTGGCATCGCCAAATCGCAGGTGTAAGTGCCGATGCTCTCCCGCCTGTGCACTCTCTGTGAAGTGTCGGATGGGTGGGGCAGATCTTCCTGTTGTTGTTGGTGCTGCAGTTGGTGGCGGGGCGCGTAGGGTAGGATACTATCGTGGAGCCGCAAAATCAGAATCCGCTGGATGAGCTGCAGTCGCTGGACGAACAGATCGGCCAGACCACTGAATTGGCTGGCCTGAAGCCGATTTTCTTCCGGCTGGACGAGTTGGCGAAGGCGCATTCGGGGGACTTTGAAGTCCAGCTTGCGGTGACTGAGCTCAAGCAAAAAGTCGTTACCCGGGGTACAGCCTTGAAGCAATTGGGTCAAATGATGCAAGAGGAGGCTCCGGGGGCCGGCACCGGCACGGGGACTTTGATTCTATCGCCAACCGCTCCCCTTCCTGTGACTGAGACGCTGAAGACTGCGCCCCTTCCGCCTCCGCTGGCGGTATCGTCGACGTTTCAGGCGCCACCGGCAGTGCTTTCGGGTGACAGCCCACCGCCGATAGCTCCGCCACCGCCACCACGCGCCGCAAGAGACGGCGCAACAACTTGGAAGCGCGCACTGTTGTTGGGCGTAATTGCCGGGGCGCTGGTATCGGTCCTGGTATTGGTGGTCCTGGTAAATCAGGCGCGCAAGCGGAATCTGATCGCGAATGTGCCCGTGCAGGTGACGACTACGCCTGCGGGCGCGGCGATTCAAGTGAATGGGGAGACGAAGTGCAACTCCAATTGCTCGCTGTCGCTGCCGCCCGGTGATTATCGTGTGACGGCGGTCCTGGATGGGTATCAGCCGGCCGCGAGCGCGCTGAAGGTGGAGGCGCGACAGTCTGGGTTACTCAACCTGACTCTGCAACCGCAGCCGCAAATGGTGCGGATCCTTACGGATCTACAGCAAGGACAGGTTAGCGTGGACGGGCAGCCGCCGGCAGACTTGCAGGACGGACAGTTCGTCATCAACAATATCCAGCCAGGCCAACACTTGATCAAGCTTACGTCAAAGACGGGAGAGGCTTCGTTCACGATCGATGTTGCGGAGGCTAAGATGCCGGCGATCACGGGACCGGTGGCGGTGCGCGATTTGATCGCTGTGCTGGTGTCGAGCATGGGCGATAAGGCGCGGGTCGTCACTAATAGTCCTGCGAAACTGGTGCTCAATGGACAAGCACAAGGCGATGCCTCTCCGGCGGGTGTCGATGTCAGCGGCTTCCGGCCGGGGGTCAACGAGATTGCAGTGGGCGAGGGCAAAGATCTGCGCACGCTGGCGGAGAGCTTTGGTCCGGCACCGGCGGTGACGGCGTTTCTGAAATCCGATGTGAATAGCGGCACCCTTATCATCTCTACTGCTGAGGACAACGTGCGTGTGTTCCTGAACGGCAAGGAATATCCGCGGAAAACGCAGAAGGGGCAGTTGCGGATCCCGGCACTCGGCAGCGTAAACGTGCGCGTGGCCAAGGACGGATTTGAAATCACAGGAACACAGACTGCCGAGGTTAAGAAGGGCTCCGAGACCCGGCTCGAATTTAAGATGCAGCCGCTGCCGCAGGTGGCGATCCTGCAGCTTCGCGAGGCGACGCCGGGGGCGGAGGTGTTGCTCGATCAGAAGCCATTGGGCGCTGTCGGCGACGACGGCTCCTTCACGGCGAATAGCGTGCCGCCGGGCGAGCACACGATCGAACTGCGCAAGGACCAATTCCTGCCCAAGCGGATGCAGCGGATGTTCGTCGCCGGGAAAACGGTAACTCTGTTAGGCGGGGATGCAGCGTTGGCGGCGGCGACGGGCACAGTACGGGTGGCGCGCACGCCGGCCGATGCCGCGGTGGTTTACCGGCGGGCCGATGAAACGCAAGGTCATGAGTGGAAGGGCAACCAGATGGATCTGCCGGCGGGGAGCTATATCTTTACAGCGCGGGCGGCGGGCTACGTGGACCGTACCGAACGTGTACAGCTCGGCGCGGGAGAGACCCATCCCTTAGAGCTGGCGCTGGCGAAAGTGCCGGCGGCGCCTCCGCCTGCTCCGAAAAACTTCGGCATGGCTGACTTTGAAGATCCCGCTGCCTGGAGTAAACAGGGCGATGTATGGAGCCATAAGGGCGGTGGCGTGATTCCCTACAAACTTCCGGCGAACGGGACTTTTACATTCACGGTGCGCCTGCTGCGCGGTGGCAGCTTGTTCCGCGGAGGCCGTATTCGCTGGGCGGTGCAATATCTGGACGCCAAGAATTACGATTTGTTCGAACTGGATCGTAAGGCGCTTGCCTCTAAGGTGATCGAGGGCGGCAAGACTTATGACCGCGGGAAGTTCGAACACGGCCTGAACGATAAAGAGATGTCGTACACGGTGCAAGTGGACGTATCGCCGGGGCTATTGGTTCATCGTATTCAGAGCGGCGAGAACTGGTTGGTGTTAGATACCTGGAAAGAGCCCGGGCGCAAGTTCACGGAGGGCAAATTCGCGTTTCTGGTGCAGGGCGGCGATGAGATCGGGCTGTCTGACTTCAAGTTTGTGCCGCGATAAAAGGCGGGTGTAATGCAGATGCATGTCCCGGCGCGCCCGCCTACGTTTGAGAATCAACGCGGGCGGTATGATGTTTTCATGGCGAGTGAGGCGCTACTGGGGGGATCGGTTGGTGTGCTCGCGGCGGGTGGCTTCCTGGCTTATGCGGTGCGCGGCCGCTCCGCCAGCGTTTTCGGACCTTCGGTGTACCACGGCAATCGCCAGCGCGCGGCGGTAGCGCTTACCTTTGACGACGGGCCTAGCGAAGCGACGCCAGCGCTGCTGAAGGTTCTCGATCGGCACCAGGTTCCAGCCACTTTTTTCATGTGCGGGCAGAACGTCGAGCGGCTGCCCGCAGTGGCGCAGAGCGTGGCGCAAGCCGGGCATGAAATCGGCAATCATAGCGACTCGCATCCGCGCCTGGATTTTTGTTCCCGAGATTTTATCTATCGCGAACTGGCTATGGCACAGGAGAAGATCGTTCGGCGCACTGGCGTGACGCCGCGGTTGTTTCGCGCGCCCTATGGAGTGCGCTGGTTTGGATTGAAGAGCGCGCAGCAGAGACTGGGATTGCTGGGAGTGATGTGGGGCACGATCGGCAATGACTGGAAGTGGCCGGCTTCCCGCGTCACGCAATTGTTGCTTAGGCGCGCGCGCCCAGGCGATATTTTCTGCCTGCACGACGGACGCAGAACCAATCCGTCACC
>JALYJH010000094.1 GCA_030775415.1 Acidobacteriota bacterium
GCGCGCCGCCGTAGCCGCCGTGCAACCCGGTGATAGCCGCGCGTCCTACGGCGAACTCGCCCGCTACCTGCGCACGCTCAGTGAAGGCCAGAAGATGCCGCTCGAGGTCCACTTAGTGAGCGACATGCAAAAATCCGCCATGCCCCCCGGCTTCGCGGACCTGCGTCTGGCACCCGGCACCACTCTCGTCTTCCATCAGGCCGGCGCCCCCGAAAAAAATTGGACCGTTGAAAACGTAGTAGCCCCGCGCCGCGTCTTCGACCCCAAGCGCGTCAAGGTTCAAGCCACAGTCGCCGGGTTCGGCACGCCCGCCGCGAAACGCAACGTGACTCTGCTGCTCAACGGCCGCGAACTGCAAAGCAAAACTGTCGACGTCCCCGAGAATGGCCGCGCGCAAGTAGAGTTCCTGGGCCTCGAAGCCCCCTACGGTTTCAGCAAAGGTGAAGTTCGCATTGACGCCGCCGATTCGCTCCCCGGCGACGATCATTATTTCTTCTCCACCGAGCGCACCGATCCGCGCAAGGTTCTGTTCATCGATGACGGACGCCGTCCCCGCGCCGAACTCTACTTCCGCACCGCGCTCGATTCCTCCGGCGACGGCGGATTTCAAATGGACACTCAGCGCCCCGAAGCCGCCGCATCAGCCAACCTTGCGAGCTTCGCGTTCGTGGTAGTCAACGATCCCGCCAGCATCCCGCAGAATCTCGAAGGCGCGCTCGAGCGCTACGTGAACGCTGGCGGCTCTGTCCTAGTCGCGCTCGGTCCCGGCTCCGCCGTACTGCCGCGCGTGCCCGTGCTCGACGAAGCCATTCAGGCATTGAGCTACGCGGGACGCGAAGGTGACCTTTTCCTCACCGTCACAGACATCGACGCCGGACACCCCGCCCTGCGCAGCGTCGACCGCTTCAACGGCGTCAAGTTTTACCAAGCGATCCACGTGACTGCCACCAAATCGCGCGTGCTCGCCAAGCTCAACGACGGCACTCCGCTCGTCCTCGAACGCGCCATCGGGGAAGGGAAGGTGCTGGCCTTCACGTCCACGTTCGACAATGTGCTGAACGACCTCCCGATTCACGCCTCCTGGGTTCCGTTTGTGGCTCAAAGCGCGCTCTACCTGGGAGGCGGCGGAGCCGAACAGCCCGTCAACGTTCCCGTCGATTCCTATTTTGAACTGCGCAGCGGCGAAGGGAAAGGCGCCGCGGCGGAAGTGCTGGACCCCGACGGCAAGCGCGTGCTCTCGCTTGAAGAGGCCGTCAAAGCCCGCAATTTCGCGATCGACCGCGAAGGCTTTTACGAAATCAAAACCGCCGCCGGCCGCCGTAGCCTGGTCGCGGCCCACGCCGACCGCCGCGAGTCCGACCTCGCGACCATTCCGCCTGAGACTTTGGACCTTTGGAAAGGCACCGGCAGCAGTGATTCCACGCCTTCCGGCGGAGCCCCAGGCGCCGCCGATGCCGCCGGTAAACCGTGGGGCTTGTGGCCCTATATTTTATTGTTATTGTTAGGAGTAGCGGTAGCCGAATCGGTGGTCGCGGATGGGTTTCTGCGGCCTTCGGCGCCTCAACGGGACGAGATGAAGAGGGAGGCGGCATGAACACGCGCGACCAACTGAATCTATACCTGCAAGGTCTCGAAAAGCGCATGCGCTGGCTGGCCGTCTCGAAAGGCGCCGCCGTCGCCGCCGGCGTAGCGCTGGGCGCCACCATTGCTCTAGTTCTTATCACCAATGCGCTGGCGTTTTCCTCCACCAGCATGACCGTCGCCCGCGTGGTGTTATTCATCGCGCTGGCCACCGCCGTCGGATTCGCGCTAGTCATCCCGCTGCTACACCTCAACCGCCGTAAAGCCGCGCGCCGCGCCGAAACTTCGTTCCCCGAATTTCAAGAACGCCTGCTTACCTATGTGGAGCAGAGCGAACAACGCAATCCCATGCTTGACCTGTTGGCTATGGACACCATGTCCGTAGCGGAGCACACCCAACCCGAGCGCGTGGCCCCGCGCAAGTCGATCTTCGCCCTCGCGACCTCCGCCGGCGCCGCCGGGGCTGTATTGCTGTGGCTGATTCTCGCAGGCCCCGGGTTCTTGGGATACGGTGCATCCCTTTTATGGGCCGGATCGCCCAGAGCGGGCGCGGGCAAGTTCTACGATATCGCCGTCCAGCCTGGAAACAAACTCATTCGCCGCCGGTCGGATCAAGTCGTTACCGCGCAATTGACCTTCGAAGCCCCGCAGGTGCGTCTGTTCGCGAAATACTCGAGCACCGCGAAATGGGAAGAAGCCCAGATGGTCCCGCGTAACGGCACTTCGTATGAATTCCTTTTCGCGGGGCTCCCCGAGCCCGTCGAATACTACGTCGAAGCCTCCGGCGTGAAATCCAAAACCTATAAACTCGACGTAGTCGACCTCCCCGGCATCAAGCGCATCAAAGTCACCTATCATTTCCCCAGCTGGCTGGGAGCGAAAGACCTCGTTGAAGATCCCGGCGGTGACCTGCGCGCCGTCACCGGCACTACAGCCGAACTCACCGTCACCACCGATCGTCCGCTCACCAACGGCTTGATTGAGGTCGACGACGGCTCTCGCATTGCGCTCGCATCGCGCGGCGACGGTACGCTCACCGCGCAAGTCCCCATCCAGAAGGACGGCGTGTTCCATTTCGCCGCCAAGGAACAGGGCGAAAGCGTCCGCCTGAGCGAAGACTATTTCATCGAAGCCCGCGTCGACAACGCACCCACCGTAAAGATCACGCATCCCGGCTCCGACGCCCGCGTCAGCCCCATTGAAGAAGTGGGAGTGGCCGTCGAAGCCAGCGATGACTTCGCGCTCCAGGGCGTCGAACTGCATTACTCCGTCAACGGCGGCGCCGAAAAAGTGGTCGCCATGCCCAATTCCCGGGGCGTGAAGGACGCATCCGGCAAAACCCTGATCGCGCTCGAAGATTATAATATGCAGCCCGGCGACGTGATCGCCATGTACGCCACCGCGAAAGACGCGCGCGTCACCTCCCGCACCGACATGCTGTTTGTCGAAGCTCAGCCCTTCGAGCGCAACTACACGCAGTCGCAGCAACAGGGCGGCGGTGGTGGAGGCGGTGGCGGCAACGACGATGGCAGCGAAATCTCGCAGCGCCAAAAAGAAATCATCGCGGCGACCTGGAACGAACTGCGCGGCAATGCCAAGGACAAGGCCGCCGAGAACGCCCGCTTCCTGGCCGAAGTGCAGACCAAGTTGAAGGAACAGGCGGAATCGCTCGCCCAGCGCTCGCGCAGCCGCGAGTTGGCCGGAGCGAATCAGGAATTCCAGACTTTCGTGAAGGACCTCGAAGCCGCGGCCGGCGAAATGACCCCGGCGTCCGAAAAACTCAAGGGGCAAAACTGGAAAGACGCCCTCGCGCCCGAGCAGCGCGCGCTCCAGTACCTGCTGCGCGCCGAAGCCACCTTCCGCGACATCCAGATCGCCTTTGGCGCCGCCGGCGGCGGGGGCGGCGGTCAGAACGCCGGACGCGATCTGTCCAGCATGTTCGACCTTGAACTCGATCGCGAAAAAAATCAGTATGAAACCGGCCAGCGCGGCGGCAGCTCCGCCGAACAGCGCCAGAAGGAAGCCGACGAGGCCCTCCAGCGCCTGAGCGACCTCGCCCGCCGCCAGAAAGAATTGGCCCAGCAGCAGAACCAAAGCAAGCAGCAGACCTTCGAACAGCGCTGGCAGCAGGAGATGCTGCGCCGCGAAGCCGAAGAGCTGCGCAAGCAGATGGAGCAGTTGCAGCAGCAGGGACAACAAGGCCAGCAAGGTCAGCAGGGGCAGCAGTCTTCATCGTCGTCGGGACAATCCGGCCAGCAAGGCGGCCAGCAGCAGAGCCGTAGCCAACAGCGCCAGCAAAATCAGCAGAACCAGCAGCAGTTGCAATCGGCGCTCGACCGCCTGAATCAAGCCTTGAACGACATGCGTTCCGCCCAGAGTTCCGCGCAGCAATCCGGCCAGCAGGGTTCTGCCGGAGCCCAAGCCGAAGCACGCCGCGCCGCCGAGCGTCTTGCAGAAGCGCAGCGCATGTTGAACGGCATGCGGCAGCAGCAAGCCTCCTCGCAGGTCGACGAACTTTCACAGCGCGCCGACGGCCTCAAAGATCAGCAGAAGGATTTCGAGCAGCGCCTCAAGCAAGCCTTCGCGGACGGCCAGAACGGACGCAATGGCGCGCAGCAACGGCCCGGAGCCGCCCAGCAGCGCCAGCTCGCCGACGAGAAAGACAAGATGGCGCAGGCCGTCGACCAGCTCGAGCGCGACATGCAGAAAGCCGCGCGCGACCTCGCCGGCACCCAGCCCGCCGCCTCCGCGCGCGTGCGCGATGGTCTCAGCGACATCCAGCAGAACGAAACCAAAATGCGCATGCAGTATTCCGCGCGCTATATTCGCGAAGGCCAGGGCCAGTTGATGGTGCCCCGCGAAGCTCCCATCACGCAGTCGCTCGAACAACTCAGCCGCGATCTGAAAGCCGCGCAGGGCGCCGTGAATCCCAACGCCCAGCCTGGCAGTGACAAGAACCCCGGCATGGAGCAGGAACTCGCGCGCCTCGAACGCCTGCGTAGTCAGATGCAGGAGATGCAGCAGCGCGCCCAGCAAAACGGCCAAGGCAAACAAGGCCAAGGCCAGCAGGGACAGGGCCAAGGCCAGCAGGGCGGACAAGGTCAAGGCGGTCAGGGTCAACAAGGCCAAGGCCAACAAGGCGGCGGCCAGCAGGGCGGCAGCGCGCAAGCCGGCGCGCGCAATGGAGGCGGACGCCTCGGCGGTGGTTTCGGCAACGGCTTCGGCCGCTTCCAGCCAGAAGGAATCTACGAACCCAACGGGGGCCCCGGCCCTCTCGAGCCCGGCAATCTGGTCCGCGACGCCCAAGCTCAAATGAACGACCTGCGTGACCGCGTGCAAGGCGATCCCGATCTCAGCCGCGATGTGCAGGACCTCAGCCGCGATCTCTCGCGCCTGAGCATCGGCAACACCGCCTCCGAAGAACTAGAAGCTCGCATTGCCCGCGAAATTCTGCCGAAACTCGAAGCGCTCGAGGTTCAACTTCGTCGCTCCGCGGCTGAAACCGAGTCGGGCCAGGTGCGCAGCGGTGGCGCCGACCGCGTACCCCCCGGCTACACCAACGCCGTCGCCGAGTACTTCCGCAAACTAAGTAAGGGCCGCTAACCCTCGAGAGCGCGCAGCGCATACGCAACAGCAATAAGAAAGGGCAGGCCGGAGATCCCGACCTGCCCTCTGTTTATAGATCCACCAGTGCTTACGGGTCGATTGGCCCGGTCACGGTCACTGTAGTTTGCGCCGAAGCCGTCTGCCCGTTGGCTGCCGTGGCAGTGCAGTTATAAGTAGTGGTCTGCGGCACGTGCACCGACTCCACCGCCGTGGACGTATTGAATGTAATTCCATTCACGTTTACGGAAGCAGCGCCTTGGGTCTCGCATACCAGAATCGCAGTGCCACCCGACAGAACCGTCGCAGGCGTCCCCGTGAAGGAGATGATCTGCACCGATGTAATCACCGTCAGCGTGGTGTTCGCCGACACGGTTCCATTGGCGTTTGAAGCCGTGATGGTATAGCTGGTGGTCGCCGCCGGCGAGATCGAGTGCGAGCCGGTAAGCCCCACGGTTCCGATCGTACTGACGGTCACGGTGGTCGCGTTCTGCACCACCCATGAGAGTACCGAGCTCTGCCCGAAGTCGACGGTAGCCGGCGTCGGCGCGAAGCTGACGATCACCGGCAATCCGCTGCCGCTCGCCCCGTTCACAGTCACGGTGGCGTTGGCCGTAGCCGTCTGCGTCCCATGCGTCGCGGTCAATGTATAAGTGGTGGTAGTCGCCGGCGTTACTGCCTGCGAGCCCGTCAACGCCACCGTGCCCAGACTCGTGATCGTCACCGTATCCGCGTTCGAAACCTGCCAGTTCAACGTCGATGACTGCCCGGCATTGATGCTCGTTGGATTCGCCGTGAAAGCCACGATAAGCGGAGCCGTCGCCGCCGGAGTCCCCGCCGTGATGCTTACGCGCGCGATTCCCTGTGCGCCGTAAGGATCCTTCACCGTCAGCCGGAAGCTATAGTTCTGCCCCGCCGCCGCCGCGAAGGTGGTTACCGCCGCCGTAGGAGCCGATAGCGTTACCGCCGGCCCTGCTTCCTGCGTCCATTGATAGGTGATCGGATCGCCATCCGGATCGTAAGAAGCCGATCCGTTCAACGTTACCGTCTGCGCTCCCGCCAGGTTCTGGTTCGGTCCCGCGTCCGCCACCGGAGCCGCGTTTCCCTTGCGCACCGTGCGTGTCAACACTTCATAACGCACACGCGGAATCTGCACCGGTACCGGGTGCGGCGAATCCAGATAGTCTTTCGGCCGCGTCGGACTGCCGAACTGTAAACCCGCCACCACGCGTCCGTTGTTGTTGGGGCCCAGCAGAGTCTCGTTCAACCCGCCTTCGAGTGTGAACGCGATTTTATTGCTTACTGGGAAGATGAAGCGCAGCGTTCCACCCAGGCGGTCTCCCGCCGTGGTGCTGCGCAGATAACCCAGGTTCCCCTCGGCATAGTTTTTGCCGAACAGAGGGAACGTGCCGTTCAAGCCCGCCTGATCTACCACGCGCAAATACGTTTCTGTGAATAGGTTGTTCATGATGGCGCCTGCGGGCGTAACCACGTTGACGCTATTCACCAGCGCGTCATCCAGAAACGCCTTGGTTCCGAAAACCCCGACTTTTCCCCACTTAAACAGGTATTCCAAGGTCACCGCACCCTCGCCCAGCGTGCCGCCGGTTTGCTCGCCGGTCAGATTGACATGCTTGAAACTTGAAAACAGCCCCGCCTGGAAGCGTCCCACGCGGTCAACCAGCCCCATGTCGAACTGGCCCTCGCGCTGGCCTTTGTTATAGAAGTACTCGCCCTCTGACTGGAACGCATAGTTGTTGCCGAAGGGAGCAAAATAGCGCCCCTTGCCGGTGAAGGACACATCGCCGTTGTTGTTGGCGCCGACATTCATTCCTAACAACTGGAACTTCGGCGGCGTCTTCTTATCGATGGCGTCGGTGACAGCCTTCGCTACTTCCTCGGTCGTCGGCGCCGGAGCGGGCGGAGCCGGCGGCGGCTGATTCAGGCGTCCCGCCAGCGTATCCTGATTCGCCCGCAAGCGCGCCACTTCATCCGCTAGTTTCTTGTTCTGATCCGCCAGATCCATCAGCATGCGCTCGATGGCGTCCAGCTTATCCAGGCGCTTCAGCACCTCGCTGCAGCAATCCGCCAGTCCAGCCGTTGTCGGAGCCGGTTGGATCGCGCGAATCGCATCGCCCGCGCCCCCAGCTCCCACCGTCCGGCCCTGGTCATCGAGCACCGTCAGCGCCACCCGCCGGTTCATCCAGCGAGCCTCATCGGTGCGCACATAGCCGTCCTTCTGCCCGGCATATTTCGGGTCCAGCTTTCCGCGCGAACTCACCTCGATCTGTCCGGCGCGCGCGCCATACTTCACCAGGAAATCGCGCACCGCACTGGCCCGCGCCAGCCCCAGCTTGTTGTTATACGTGGTGTCACCAATGGTATCGGTGTGCCCCTCGATCTTGACTTTGTATCCCTGATTCTTCTGTAATAATTCGCTCAGCCGTAGCAGGCTGGGGAATCCATCGACCAAAACCGACGAATTGTAGTCGAAGTTAATCTCTTCCCAGTCATCCTTGGTGGCTTGGGTATCTATCCCTTGCCCGAACAGACTGGCTGCCAAAATTGGCACCGCTAGCATAGCGGCGAACCGTTGAAACATTAGGTATCCCTCCTGTTACCTCTCTAAATGTAATAGTGCACTTTAAATTCGGCCATCATCTGCAAGTAACGGCCAAATTTTCCTGAATGAACAGATACTTAGCAGATACTTCAGCCCCTATAGACGTTTCGTCATAATGAGGTGATTTCACTAGGCCAGCTTGCCCCTGCGTCCTTCCACCCCCCATAATGAATGCGGGCCTGCCGGACGGGCAGCCGCTGGCCGGCTCAGGGAAACCTGATGCGGGCGGGAGGAAAGTCCGGTCTCCACAGGGCAACATGCCGGCTAACGGCCGGGGGGGCTCGCTCAAAGCGGGCTTTACGGAAAGTGCCACAGAAAACTATACCGCCGGGCAGGCAA
>JALYJH010000095.1 GCA_030775415.1 Acidobacteriota bacterium
TTAGCCGCGGGCAGCACTGCTGCCATTGTACGCCGTCTGGTTAGCCCATCATGCTTGGGCGATCAATCGCAGCGCGCCCTTCTCGCTATGAGGAGGATCTTCGCAAGCGCGCGGAGCGGTCAAGGGCGGGAGCGGAGCGGCCCTTGACGGCGAGCACGGTTGTGGAACGTTTGCGGCACGAGAAGGGGGCGCGGGTACCTTGCCGCGCGGTTTGGCTAAGGAGGGGAGCGCAGCGAGCCGAACGAAAGCCTGCGCGGTGAGTAACGCGGCGGCGGGCGCGGGATGCGCCCGCTGCTGCTCATGGCAACTAAAGAAAAGATGCCGGCCGCGGGCCTCAGCCGATTGCATAAGACCGCGTTACCGGATGCTGCCGCAAGCGAGCCCTGGCGAGTGCCGCGGGGTTGCAGCTTCGGGTAACGCGCCGCTTATGTAAGAGGCAACCTGCGCGCGGCCGGCTTCCACCTGCCGGGAGGCCATCAAAGGAATCCAACCGCACGTGGGTTTGAGGGCGCACCGCGGCCGATGCCCACGAGCCTTCCTACTCTTTCTTCTTGAGCTTCGCGGGATGTGTCGCTCTATGAATCTCCTGTAACTGGCGGATCGACACCTGCGTGTAGATCTGCGTGGTCTTCAGATCGGCGTGGCCCAGCATGGCTTGTATGAAGCGGATATCGGCGCCGCCTTCTAGCATCAGTGTCGCCATGGTGTGGCGGAACATGTGGCAGGCCCCGCGCTTGCCGATCCCAGCGGCGTCGACGTGCGTGGCGACCAACTGCGTCAGATAGTCCAGCGTCATCACATCGCCGGCATTGGAGAGGAACACAGTGCCGTCGTCGGGCTCGCTCACCAGGTGTGGGCGCGACTGGTTGAGATATTTCGTGACCCATGCGGCCGCACGTTCGCCGATGGGGATCATGCGGTCCTTTTGGCCTTTGCCCTGGCTGATGAAAACGGTCCCGCGCTCGAGATCGAGATGGTGCAGCTTCAATGTCGCGAGTTCCAGGCGGCGCATTCCGGTGGAGTACAGCGTTTCGAGGATCGCGCGATCGCGCAGACCGAGAACGTCGTGGACGTTGGGCTGCTGCATCACTTGCTCGACTTCGGCGATGCTCAGCACGGCTTTGGGCAAACGAAAGCCGGTGCGCGGCAGCTCCAGCTCGCTCGCGGGATTGTGCAGCAGGTAGTGCTCGCGCGCCATCCACTTGAACCACACGCGCAACGGCACCAGGCGCGCGTGCTGGCTGCGAAAGCTCAAGGGCTCGCCGGTGGATTTGCGGTAATGCACGAGATGGCGCTGATAGCTTTCGAGCACGGTACGGGTCACGTCCACGGGTTCACTGAGGCCGCGCTCCTGGCACCAATCGAGGAAGAAACCGATGTGCACGCGCCGATTCTTGATGGTGTAAACGGAGTAGTTTTTCGTGGCCAGCGCGGTGAGGTGTTTTTCCATCAGAGATGCCAAAGGCGAGGTACGTACGACGGCCATCTCATGCCCCCGTATCCATGCGTTTTTCGACTTCCGGCTTCAAAATGCCGTTTGGAGCAGTATTGATGCGGGTTTGGTGAGGCCGACCGGTGGCCGACATCCCCCCGACTTGGGGCCGACTTGGCCCCGACTTCTGCCCCTCTGACCCCGACCAGTTCAGTTCGTACACGAAGATTTGGCTGCGGCCGCCGTGGTGGATCGTCAGATATTCGAGCTCTTCCAGGCGGTGCAGATGCACTTTCAACTGCGTGTGGCCCCAGCCGGTGTGCTCCCGCACGTCGCGGCGGCTAAAATGGAAACTTTTGCGGCCGGCCACCAGTTGCTCGATGAGCGCCAGCAGCCGGCGTGTTTGCGGCGGCAGTTCGTCGAGCGATCGCGCCAGCAGTTCTTTCATCAATCGGTCGGCCGTGGCGATGTCCTCGCGGGTGGCTTCGATGTAGGAAACGCCGCGCGTGGTTTTCACCGGACGCTGGTGCTGGTGCAGCAGCGCGATGGTGCGAATCAGCGTCAGGTACTTCACGTGATCGCGGCGCATGCGCGTGCGGTTGTCGGGAAACGTCAGTTCGTTCGCGTAGGGATTGGCGACATACAGCGGCTTTAGTAATCGCTGCGCGTTCTGATGGCGGCGCACGATCTCCTTGCGCTCCTGGCGGCGGATGAGGCCTTCCAGCGTCTGCTGCTCGCGCTGTAGCTTGTGGATCGCCTGCGTCTGCTCGCGGTCCTCGTTGACGGAAAGCACCAGGCAGCGATTGAGAAGCTCTTCGTCGAGATCGATGGCCGTCGTGGTGAGGAAGATCATCACCGGGCCTTCCACGCGATATTGATGTGTGACCAGTTTCCCAGTGCTCGGATCTTTGCCGGTACTCGCGATCGACAGCGCGCCTTCGCTTTGCAGCAGTTTCAGCGCGTAGGATGCGCGGCTGGCGCCTTCTTCCTCGACCACGGCCAGCACCTTGTGTTTCAGATCCATCTCGCCCATGTAGTAGAGCGACTGGCCCGTCATCGCCGAGTACTGGATGCGTTCTTCTTCCGGCACGAACGCCAGCACCGCGTCCATGAGGGAGGATTTGCCGGCGGCCGTGCTGGACTGCACCACCACTGCCAGCGGCGAATCGAGATGGCGGCTGACCGCGGCCAGGTAGCCGACCAGCGTGTTGGCTTCCTCGCCCACGATGCCGCATTTATGAAAGTCTTCGAGGATTCGGTCCAGCAGCTTGGGGTCCTGAAGCAAAGCGAGCGCCTCGCGGCGCTCGTCTTCGGTGATTGTGATTTCGGGCTTCGTTGGTGCGAGGGCTCGTTGAATCGCTTCATTCTGAAGCTCCTCTAGCTTCAACAGGACCCTCCCCAGGTCGCGCTTCAATACGTCTTCCTTGGCGCTCAGTTCCTCGGAGGCCTGCTTGGTAAAAGCCGCGCGCTGACGCGCGGAGTAGAGATCGAGCGTATCCACATGAAAGGCGCCGGAGTTGCCCACGAACAGATTTACTTTCATGAGCTCATGGCTGAGATTCTTCCCCAGGCCGCGCACGCGGTATTTTCTGTCGTCGTATTCCAGCGTGATTTCATCGCCATTGGTTTTGGGCGCGGGTTCGGTGGGGGGTTGCGGCGGCTTCTCCGTGCGGTTCAAGAGCACCGCGAAACTCTGCGATGCCGGCGTGACCTTCAACGCGTATTCGTTGGCGTCCATGCCCTTCGGAAACAACACGCGGGCGCTGCTCGTAAATTCTTTTTTTAGCCGCTCGGCCGCCGCGTCGCCCGCTTCGTCGCGGTCGTAGGCGATCCAGACGTGCTTGTCTTTGAGCGCGGCCTTGAGATCGTCGGTGAAGCCGCCCACGCCGTAGCTCGCTGTCACATTGCGGAAGCCCGCGCACCAGAACGTCAGCGCGTCGATCAACGATTCGCACAGAATGATTTCCTTGGAGGCCGCGACCGCTTGCTCGTTGAACACCCCGCGGTGCGGGCCGGGAAGATACAGATGCAGCGGCGTTCCTTCGCGCAAGTTGGGCGTGATCTTGCGCCCGTACATGCCGAGCACGTCGTTGTCGCGACTAAAAATGGGAATGACGATACTGCCGTTGAAGTGCTCGTGCCCCGACTCGCGCAGGATGCCGAGCGTTTGCAGCCGCCCGCGCATCTCGGCACCTGCTTTGCGATTTTTCTCCGGCAATCGATACCCCAACGTCCGGTTCGCAAAGCCCAGCTTGAAGTGGCCGATCATCTCCGGATGCGTCAGCCCGCGCGATTCCAGATAGCGCAGCGCCTCCGGCGATTCCTTCAACGCCTCGTGGTAATAATCAACTACCTGGCGCAGCACGTCCCGGTCCTCCGCCTGCGCCTCGATCGGCGGCGGCAGCCGCTTCACCGGCGCGGCCGGTGCTTCTCGCAAAATCTCCACGGCGTGGCGGAAACTGAGGCTCCGCGTCCGCATCACCCAGTCGATGACCGAGCCGCCCGTCTGGCACTCCCCCAGGCAGTGCCACAGATTCTTCCGCGGACTCACGATCAGCGACGGCTCCCGGTCGTCGTGAAACGGACACCGCCCGATCAGATCCGCGCCGTGCTGCTGCAGTTCGATCCCCGCCGCACTCACCAGTTGTTCGAGGCTCGTTTCTCTCTTCAGCCGCTCGATCTCGTCGTCGGGTATCCGCGCCATTCAAAATCTCCTCGGAAAGGTGTGCAGAAGAGAACCACGTCAACTAGCTCTTATGCTACTCTGATAGTCGCATATGAGAGTTTATGAGGCAAGCATAAGCGCTCCCCCCTTCTATCCTGGTCTGGTGAAGAAGAAAGCGCCTCCTTTGAATTTCCCGCACCATTTGGCGGCTCTCCGCAAGGAGCGTGGACTCACGCAACTGGCCCTGGCCGAACGCGTGGCGATGCACATCTCCCAGATCCGCCGCTACGAAAGCGGACAGTCCCAGCCCACGCTCGATGCCATCCGCAAGCTCGCCATGGCGCTCAACGTGAGCGCAGATATGCTGCTTTTCGAGAAGGACGAACGCGGCCCCGGCGAAGACCTGAAGCTGCAGTTCGAAGCCGCCTCCCGGCTGGACCCGGAGGAGCAGCAAGTCATCCGCTCGGTGATCGAAAGCATCATCCTGCGGAATACCATGAAGGAAGCGTCGCGCCGCTTCGCGGCCGATTCCGGAGCACCGCGATGAGCGACACCCGCCAACACGTCCACGCTCTCGTCGATCAGCTTGACCCCGGCCAGCTCCAAGCCGTCGGGCAACTGCTCGAAGTGATGACCGATCCCGTAGCCCGGTCGCTGGCCAGCGCGCCCGTGGAAGCCGAGCCGGTTTCCGCGGCAGAAGCCGCGGCGCTCGATGAAGCGCACGCGGCCATCGCGCGCGGCGAAGGCATTCCGCACGAAGAGATCCTGCGCGAGTTCGGCCTGGCTCACAAACGCTAAGCGCCGATCCTGACGATGCCCAAACGCATGGTGATCTGGTCGCCCACGGCCCGCGCCGAGTTGCGCGCCATCGACCGCGAAACCGCCTGGAACATTCTCCAAGCCATCGACCGTTACTTGGAAACCGGCGCCGGCGACGTGATCAAGCTCCAGCCGCCACGCACCGAGTTCCGCTTACGCTCCGGCGACTACCGCGCCCTATTCCGCAAAATCGACGAGCACACCATCGAGGTCTTGCGCGTCCGGCATCGCAGTGAGGCTTACCGGTGAACAGAATCAGATTCGAAGGCTCGGCGGAGCCGAAGCGTCGATCACGGTTTTGAGCTGGGCTCGGCGCATCACTTCATCCTGGAAACGCCAGGGATCTACGTGATAGGCGGTAAATCCGATGCACTGCCCGTTCTTGCCAAAGACCTGAATCTCTCCGGACGGACTCCTTTCGATTCCACTGACCTCATTCCAGGGAATCGAACGTACTCGCCGCCACCAGACGTGCTGGTCAACGCCAGCGTCACTGATTGTGATTATCGAAGGCCAAACGATAAGGCCGAGAACGACGAACAGAGCGCCGACCAATAGCACCCACCATTCCTCGGTGCGAAGCTCTTTGATAATGAGAGCCGAAAACCCGATGACCATTCCACCGATCAGCAGCCGAACCCCCAACCCCGTGCGAAAAATCAGCGTACCCCTCTGCACTTTCGCATGGGCGAGGCTGGCCTCGATGTAGAGTAACCGGATTGCGATTAGAACGATGGCTCCTGTCCAGCCCATGCCAGCATCTCCGTCTTGTAGCTTACGGACATCCTTCTAGGGTGGATGAGCAATTTTTCTTTTGCTGTTGCACAGTCTTGCGTGTTAAGTCGTAACCACCGACGGCTGCTGCCCCTGCGTAACGTTCTTTCGTGCCAAGCCGGTTCTCAGCATTTTCCAACCGTCCTGTGACTTTCTCAAACCTGCTCGCCGTTGTCGCGCGCGCTTGTTGCGCTGAAAGGCTCTGAACTGCGCCTCGCTCGGCTGTTGTGGCTAGCGCCTCCACGGTCTTGCTCACTCCGTGTCCAACTGCCGTCGTCGCAAAGTCTGTTGCCATCTCGCCGGGATTCTTCATCGCTTCATTAAGACTGCCGGATTTAATCCCGCGCTCGGCGATCCCGCCGACCATTCCCGAGCTTCCCACGATTGCAACTTGAACCGCGATTCCAAGCTCGGTTCCGGCTCCAGCGGTACCGCCAATGATACCCCCTCCCACGGCCGCTCCAATCTCTCCGCGCAACGTAGTTTTTTGGCCGGTAAAAAAGTTCGAGAGGGCCTGCACCCCAGCGTTAATGGCGGCTCCAACGGCGATGGCTTCCAGAACACAAAAGTCCTCAATGCAGTGCCCATCCGGATCGACGTATCGCAGTGGGTTGTTGTACGCGTAGGCGTATTTGTTCAAAGATTGGGGATTCGTGATATCGGCGTACGGCAGCGGCCCTGGCGCAGGAGGTGCTCCCCCAAAGGCGCTGATCGGTCCACCAGTAAACTCATCGGGGCTTGTAAATCTGCCCTGCGCCGACGACATGTACCTCGCCCCGAAGAAATCCAGCCCCGTCTCACTATCTCGTTCTTTGGAGGTAAACAAGCCTACGTCAACACCGTACTCATGGATCGCCGTCGTGCTGGAATATTGGCCTGTCATGCCGTCCGCTGTGGGGCCGTCGGCAGAAGATCAGGTCGCCTACTATCTGGCCGTATCCATTTCCGCAGGAGCCAGCCGCCAACCAGGGCACTTGCAAATGCTATGCAAGTGCCAGCGATTCGCAGGCGAAGTCTTTCTGGTGGCTCAAACGCACCTCCGGCTCCCACATTCAGAATCTCGAAATGTATTAGGAAAAGCGCAGCCACGATAGTCGGATGCGACCATACTCCCCTCCCCTTCCAGATGGCTCGAACGATGGCGGTGCTTACCAGATACCCCGTTGTGAAAAACAGAAGGGCAATCATGTTGACGTAGAACAGGAAGTCCTTGCCGAAGGCGTGCTCGTCGTAGTGCGATGCAATTAAGAATAAACCCAACATGACTGCCTGGAGTGCCATCTCAAACAACCAGATCGCCAAGCGCTTCAGTATCACTTGCATACGGTCATGTTATTGGACACATCGCATCCACCTGTCTGTCGAATGTGCTGGATAAGCGCATTTCCGATGGCTTCACGGTCACTCTGCCTTGAGAAATCGATATTACGTCCCAACCCTTTCCGGACGCCACCGAGCACCCCACCGAATGCTCGGTCGGTGGGAAAAAGGCTTGAAGCAACCGTACCCGCTTTTCCGGGATTGAGGACGCTATTGATCTCAGAGATGGTCTTCGCATACGCGCCAGAGTCTGATTTATTGAGGCTGTCAAGCTGCTTCTGTACTTCTGTCTGCTCCATGTGAACCAACCGGGCATCCAGATTCGGCCCTGCCAACGAACCACTGCGGATGTCCTCTACTGTGCGGCTGTTCAACTGCTCCAAGTCTTGTCCTATGTTCTTCTCCAAGAATGTTGCTGTCTCTGGCGAGACGAATCTCCTGCTTATGAAGCCTGGACCATCGACGTTAGCCACGCCTTCCGACACTGCCGCAGCCGCAGCAAAGAATCGAGTCTGAGAGGAGACCCTTGGGTCTGCATCGAATCTTGCGCTTGAGTATTCCGCCGCCCGCTGACAGAAGCCACTCCCGGTGTTCCCAATTAGAGAGGAACACGCTCTGCCATCGGGATCGGTGTTCTTGAGGGGATTGTTCCGCACGTAGCCGTACATGTTCCAGCTTTGTGGGTCATCAAGATGCTGGTCTGCGAACGGTTGATCGGGACTGGTGAATCGCCCCTGAACACTTGAAAAATAGCGGAGGCCGAAAAAGTCTAATCCCGTTTCGGCATCTCGTTCTTTGGAGGAACAACGAGGTCCGACGCGAAAATCGTACAAGCAAGTTGAGAACCCGAGTGCAATGTGGAGCTTCGCGGTTTGATCGGCCCAGTGCGGCTTGGGTTCGTTTGGTGGTGGACCCGGATGCGGTTTTTCGGCTAGCCAGGCGAGGAGGCCGGCGGGAGGCTGGAAAGGTTTTTCTTTAGCCGCGGGCAGCACTGCTGCCATTGTACGCCGTCTGGTTAGCCCATCATGCTTGGGCGATCAATCGCAGCGCGCCCTTCTCGCTATGAGGAGGATCTTCGCAAGCGCGCGGAGCGGTCAAGGGC
>JALYJH010000096.1:0-758 GCA_030775415.1 Acidobacteriota bacterium
CGTTAGGAAGTGCGTGGCCTTCGTTGGCTATCAAATAGCCGATGGCAGTATGCGACTTGCTGGAACTACGTTTTTTGTGAGTCGAGAAATTCCAGAACTGCCCGGTAAGACATTCGCATATGCTGTGACAGCGGCCCACGTCCTTAAGCGCATCAGCGACAAGGGACTGGATACTGCGTTTCTCCGACTCAACATCGTTGGGTCAGGCGCTACTTGGTTCCGCACAAAAATACAGGACTGGCAGTTCAATAAATCCGACCCTACGATTGATGTCGCGGTTGCTCGCTTCTTGATAGAGACTGGCAGGATGGATCATTTGTGTTTTCCGCTTGAGGCCCGATTGAGTGATTCCGTAAAACAGCAGCATGAAATTGGTGTCGGCGATGAGGTATTCATGACGGGGCTTTTCTGGCCACATCACGGCAAGACGCAAAACATACCAATCGTTAGAGCGGGAAACATCGCAGCGATGCCTCAAGAAAAAATCAGTACCGAAATCGGCCAAATGGAAGCTTATCTGGTAGAGGCGAGGTCAATCGGCGGCCTTAGCGGATCGCCCGTATTTGTCCATATTGGCCATGGCATGAGAGGTAATACGCTCAGTTCTGGGGGCCAACGATTCTTCCTAATGGGATTGATGCACGGACACTTTGACTCCAAGCTTCCATCGCAAGACGCAACGGGCGATGCAGCAAGTGATGCGCTCAAGGCAGAAACCGTTAACATGGGAATCGGGATAGTGGTGCCAATCGAAAAAG
>JALYJH010000096.1:768-8040 GCA_030775415.1 Acidobacteriota bacterium
TATGGAAATAATACGCCAAGATCTAGAGCCTTCGGAAAAAGACGAAATCGAGCGTGTTCGGAAAGAAGCCCTTCCGACAATGGATTCGATCGATTACCCTGAAGCCACGGAAGCCAAATTCACCAAAGAAGATTTCGAGTCCGCGCTGAAGAAGGCGAGCCGGAAAATTTCTACGGATCGCAAATCATGAGTGATGAGCAAGTATTGCTGCGTAAGGGAAAGCTGATGGACGATTTCGTCGCAGCTAAAACCAAATTTCAGATGCTTCAAGATGAAGGCCGCCGAGAAGCCAAGATACTTGAGGGCATCGTGGAATTCCTTCGCACTGGCGGTGCCCACGGGCAGATTTCTATGGGAGTCCCGCCAGAAACTTACCTATCAGTAAAGTTAGCCACGCTGATAAGCGATCTACGGACGGCGCGTCAAGAAAGAGATGAACTACGGGAGCGACTCTCTAGCATGGGCCTTCCGGTCACCGATTAGGGTAAAGCTTCCGTTTTAGCGACCTGCCGCAAAAAGGTAAGGAACATCGGCTCTGTATCGTGCCGATGGCTATAGCGAAACGCATATTCATCTAAGTAACTTTGCAGAAACTTCTGACTGACCGAATGATAGACGCCGCCGATCCCGCGTTTAATGAGGCTCCAAAATCCTTCGATGGAATTGGTGTGGATGTCCCCCATGACGTAAATCTTCGTGCTGTGATTGATCCGACGATGATTGTATTGCCGCTCTCCCGGAAGCGTGTTGTACGAAGCGTATTCGTCGGTGTAGACGGTGCTGGAAGGAAGAACGAATTCATGAACCGATCCTACCAAAGTCTTCAGTGTGGTATCGGGAATAACTTTAGCGATGACTCTGCCTTTGCGCTCAACCATCCCGAGCACGGGGGTCTTAATCAAGTCGCCGCGCATCGGGCGACCGGATTGGCCTTTGCGTTTTCCGCCCATGTATGTTTCGTCGACTTCAACTGAACCGCTCAGGATTTTATCTTCGTCCAACAGGGTACGAATCTGTTTGAACATGCGCCATGCGGTTTTGTAGGTAACGCCAGTCTCCCGCTCGATCTGCTTTGCGGAGATTCCACAGCGCGTGGAAGCCATCAGGTAGATGGCGTGAAACCAAGTCTTAAGCGATGTGCTGGACTTGTGGAAGATCGTCCCTGCGGTCGGATGGACGTGGTGGCCGCAATGATCGCAGGAGTAAGACGGACGGCTGACCGTGCGGTGATGCTTCGTGACTCGCTGGCACAGCTTGCAAAATATGCCCTCTGGGTAGAGATAGCCGCGAAGCCATTCCAGACAGGAAGCGTCATCTGGGAACATCTGCTCGAAGTCTTTGTAGGTAAAGCGTTGCATCTTCGGCTTTTGCTGTTCCATGGAGGTATGCTACCAGAGTATGTACCTACTGTCAAGGGATAATTACCAGGGCAATTTTATCTATTGACGTGACTATATATTTACGTTACTATTTAGTCACGTAAGGAGAGACCCTGATGAAACTCGATGAAATGACTCTCGACGTCGTCCAGCAGATATCGGTCAAAGCCGATGTGGGCGACGTCTTTAAATCCGTCCTCTACCGCTTCGGGGAGGGCAGCACCAATCCCAACGGCGAATCCATGAACATGATTCTCGAGCAATGGCCAGGGGGCCGCTGGTTTCGTGACCGGGGCAACGGCGTTGGCCATCTATGGGGCCATGTGCAAGTCATTAAGCCGCCGGTGTTACTGGAATTGAGCGGACCGATGTTCATGTCCTATCCCGCGCTGAACCACGTGGAAATCAAACTAGATCAGGTTGCAGGGGGCACCCAGGTGACGCTGCGCCACCGGTCAATCGGTTTGCTTGAAGAAGCACACCGCCAGAACGTCTCCAAGGGCTGGAAGCTTTACCTTGACAACATCAGCAAGGATGTTTCGTAGGCTGCCGCCTGTGCTGGTGAGCAATGGTCAATGACCTCGATCCGGTCTGGAAAGCGCTCTCCGATCCCACACGGCGGGCGATTCTGGACCGGCTGCGTGAGGGGCCGCGCAGGACCACGGAGATTGTCGAGGCGTTCCCGCACCTGACGCGTTTCGGCGTGATGAAGCACATGGATGTACTTCGCAACGCCGGCTTAATTGTTACCCGCGCGGAGGGAAGGCAGCGGGTGAACTCGCTGAATGCGGTCCCGATCCGCCAGATTTACGAGAGGTGGGTGAGCCGCTATCAGGAATTCTGGGCGGACAGTTTGCTCCGCCTACAGGACGACCTTCAGGTCGGCGGCGCTTCCCATCGCCCACCGTCCGAATCATCGGAAGAATGAGTGTCGATCGAGTCGGCCACACATTACGAACGCTTCCGCATCCGTGCCTTTTGCCATCCCATAAAAATCGTGACTCGGTTGTATCAGAATATTTTGTTGGTAACTTGGTTTATATTCGGCTAGTATTTGATCACAACTTTATCATTCAGTTGTGATCAGCCACGTGGCTGCATCGGCCTCCCGACGATTCCGAACGCCCGCCAACCGGTTTTTCGAGTGCGGCTCGGAAAGGTTCTCTGTTGACCGATTCGTACTGCGCGTCAGTAACCGGTTTCGCTGGGTCGTGGCCTTCCAAAGTACTTTCGTTTAACTACTACAGCTAAAGATCACTTTTTGGGGGTGCACATTTATGCGGATGCCATTGGCATCGTCGTACGGATTTACATTTCTGCTTTCGGGCGGCGGCCACGCGCGCGAGAGTCAACAATACCTTAACAAGATTGGGCCCTTCGGAAACAATATAGGCCGGCTCGGGGCCCTCTTTACGTGCGCGGCGGTTCTGCTCTTGACTTCGGTCACCGGATGGGGCCAAAGCAGCTCCTCCTTGACCGGGACGGTAAAGGACCCAACCGGCGCAGCCGTGAGCAACGCGATCGTCAGGCTGGTGAACGATGCAACAGCGGCTCGCAAAGAGGTTCCGACCGCTGATGGCGGAGTTTACGAGTTCAAGGACTTGGCACCCGGATCATACAGCATCGAAGTTGTCGCTCCGGGCTTTTCGACCTTTGGCAGCAAAGTAATGGTCGGTGCCCAGGCAACTAGTTTCGACGTCGCTTTGGAGCTCGCGACCACTTCCAGCACGGTGTCGGTGGAAGCAAAAATCGATCCCTTCAACATCCTGCCAACCCAGCCCACCCAAAGCATATTTGGGTTCGATCAAAAGCTGGAGGAAATCCCACGATCGATCTCGACCGCTGACCAGGAGACGCTGCTGCGCTACGACGTCAAGACAGTGAACGACATCATGACAGTGTCTTCCGGGGCGTTCACCGGAAGTTACTTTGGGATTGCTGGCAGCGTGTTCCTGCGCGGCGACGTAGGCGACAATTTCTTCCGGGGTTTCCGGCGCGTGGAAAATCGTGGAAACTATGAAACGCCGATCGACGCATCGGATCACATCGAAATCGTCAAAGGACCTCCGTCGCCTATATACGGTGGCGGCCGCATCGGCGGCTTCATGAACTTTTTTCCCAAGTCGACTCGCAGCGAAAGCGCGAAGTGGCTGGAGGATGTGACCGGGAAAGTAACGCTGACGTATGGCAGTTATGACGAAAAGCGGGCGAGCGGTGAATTGGGCGTTCCCTTCAAGCTGGGCTCGCATCGCAGTGGCCTCTACGCTTTCTTCGAGGCTCAAGACTCCCACAGTTTCTATAAAGGCGTTGCGGACCGCTACAAGCTGGGCCAAATTGCTTTCGACACGGAAGCTTCCAAAAAGCTGCGCTTCGCTTACGGTTTCCAGGGATTCCATGACGAAGGTACGCAGAACATCGGATGGAACCGTGTCACCCAGAACCTGGTGGACAATCAGATGTACCTCTCCGGCCAGCCACTGGTGAATCTATCGAAGAACGGGTACAACATCGGTGTCGGCGATTCCCCGCCCTACGCTCTCACTACTTTCGCCTACCAGCAGAATATGGCGGTCACGCCAGACTACGCGGCGGTTGCCAATATCTATGCATTAAATCCGGCGACAGTCAAATTGGTGAAACTGTCTTTGGATCAAATTATGATTGACGCGGGCGATTTCAATCGGGCATCCACGTACACTCCGTATCTGGACGCGTACTACGATATTTCGGCTAACGTGCATCTCAAAAACCAAACCTTCGGGGATTATCTGCAGAGTCAGAAGTTTAGTAGTTATGGATTCGGCGCGGGATATCATCCCTGGACCGTCGAAAACAAAACGACTATAGGTTTCGATTACAAGCCCACGCCCACGATTACGGCTCACATTCTGGCAGGCGGCGGCTTTCGCTACGTGCGGGTAACCGCGGGCGAGGAGCGCAATGAATACCAGGTGGTGGACCGCCGCGACCTGTCGATTGGAGCTACGGCCAATGACCGCTTCTCGGGACCGTACAATAGCAACGGTCTCATCAATTATCAGTACTATCAGGACGGTTCCTACGGCGATCTGGGTCTGTTCTGGTTGTCGGATATTGCTTTGGGCAGCAAGCTCACGGGTACCGTAGGGCTGCGATTTGATCGCTACACGCCGGACTTCATGGGCCGCGATGACTCCGACACCAGCCTTACTCACGCTACGGCAGCCAACAATGCGGTTACTTACAACGCAAGTATCGGCTACCGGCTTCCTTTCAACCTCCGTCCCTACTTCACGGCGGCTACTTCGCGTTTCCTCGATCTGGGCCAGGGCAACGAGCTCGACTATTCACAAATTCTGAACAACACGTACATAGCTACTTCGACTCTTTATGAAGGCGGCATAAAGATTTCCGCCCTGGACAATAAAGTTTTCGGCTCACTCAGCATCTTCCGGCAGAACCGCTCTTCGTACAATAACCTGACGAAATCTCCGGATTACTTCCGCACTACCGGCGTGGAAGCGGAAGCACGCGCGTTCCTGTTCAAGCGATTGAGCTTGACCGGCGCATTCACCTGGCAGAATCCGCAACAACTCAACGTACCTTTCCTGCTGGGAATTCCTCCCACGTTGCTGGGACTGACGCCGGAGCAAGCATATGGCGGCCGGTTTATCGGAGATGCCAGCATCTTTGGGTTGAAGGCCCCCTTCGACGTCGGCGGCCAGCCGCATTTTGTCATCAGCCCGTTCGCCACCGTGAACATCACCAAGAACATCGGTTTCACGTTCGGCACAACCTGGGTTTCCTCCGTGAAAACCGGTTACGTGAGCGACGTAAAATTGCCGTCCTATTTCCTGACACGAGGATCGGTTTTCTACACGCGGGGCAAAAACCTGGTGAACGTTTCGGTCAACAACATGTTCGACCAGGTATATTTCCAGAGCCAGTACCTGTTCTGGGACGTCTTCATCAAGCCGGGCGCCCTGCGAACCGCCAGCTTGACCTACAGCTACACGTTCTAGAAATGATGATCCAGCATGATCAACGACCCTGTTGTCCTCGCTCAACTCACAGCTTTGCATGAACAATATGAAGCTGCGTTGATGTCCAATGACGTAGAAAAGCTCCAGGAATTTTTCTGGGATTCGCCGCATGCCCTCCGTTTCGGGATTGCTGAGAACCTTTACGGAGCAAGGGAGATCGCTCACTTCCGGCGCAATCGATCTCCCATCGATCTTCAGCGTGAAACCCTCAATGTCCGTGTGGTGACATTCGGGGACGACTCTGGCGCCGTCACGCTTGAGTTCATACGCGACTCGGCAGGGCTGCGCCGCCACGGGCGTCAGTCCCAGTTCTGGAGGAAATTCGATAACGGCTGGAAGATTGTTTCCGCGCATGTGTCCTTCATGGCGCAATCCTATATGGATTTCGCGGCGGCCATGGTGCGCCTGCCCATCCCTCCGGAATTCCGCAAGGATGTCCAGATGAATCTGGACCGCTCCGCCGCCATCGCGAAACCTATGCTCGACTTCCCCCTCGGCGATACAGACGAGGCGGCCCCGGTGTTTGAACCATGATTGGAGCGGCCTTCTCGACGGGCGATGCGATCGCACTTTCAGAGGAAGTGCGCTCCGGACGGTTGACAGCGCTGGAGGCGATCACTATTTGTCTGCTGCGGATCGAACGCTTCGATTCCAAACTAAAGTGCTTCACCAGCGTGTTTGCAGATTCGGCGCGAGCGCAAGCGGCGGAAATCGATCGCCGCGTCGCCGCGGGTGAGGATCCGGGACCGCTGGCGGGCGTTCCCTTTGCAGTAAAAAATCTATTCGACGTGGCCGGCGTCACTACCATCGCGGGATCGAAAATTCACGCGGAGAAGCCGCCTGCTACTCACGATGCAACGGCGGTCGCACGATTAAAGAATGCCGGGGCAGTGATTGTCGGCGCGCTCAACATGGACGAGTACGCGTACGGCTTCACTACCGAGAACACGCACTACGGCGCTACCCTCAATCCACACGATCTGGAGCGAGTCGCGGGTGGGTCATCCGGAGGCTCAGCCGCGGCGGTGGCCGCCGACTTCGTTCCCATCACGCTCGGGACCGACACCAACGGCTCGATTCGCGTTCCCGCGGCGTTCTGTGGGGTCTTCGGCCTCAAGCCTACTTACGGCCGCATTTCGCGGGCCGGGTCATTTCTGTTTGCCGAGAGCCTGGATCACGTTGGCCATTTTGCGCGGTCCGTCCGTGATCTTGCGCGTACTTTCGATCTGCTGCACGGCCCTGACCCGCGCGATCCGGTTTGCAGCGCGCGGCCGCCGGAGCCCTGCCTACCACTGATCGAGGATGGCATTGAGGATCTACGAATCGCCGTAGCGGATGGGCATTTCGCCCAGGGCCAGCCGGAAGTATTAGAGTCCGTGGGCAAGGCGGCCAAAGCGCTGGGCACTAGCCGGACGGTAACGATAGCGGATGCGGGACGGGCCCGCGCCGCGGCTTACATCATCACCGCCTGCGAAGGCAGCAACCTGCACTTGCCGGATCTGCGGACTCGTCCCCAGGATTTCGATCCGGTGGTAATCGAGCGCTTCCTGGCCGGCGCGCTCTTGCCAGCGGCTTGGTATGTGCACGCGCAGCGCTTCCGCGCGGTGTTTCGCGAACAGATGCGGGCGATTTTCAAATCCGTGGACGTGATCCTGGCGCCCGCGACTCCGTGTCCGGCGATCAAGATTGGTGAGCCCACCATTACTGTCGACGGCGTCCAACTACCATCCCGGCCAAACCTGGGAATCTTTACTCAGCCCCTCTCTTACGTAGGGCTCCCCATCGTCTGTGCACCGGTGTTCACTCTGGGGACGCTGCCGCTCGGAGTCCAGATCATCGCGGCTCCGTATCGTGAAGCAAATGCATTGCGC
>JALYJH010000097.1 GCA_030775415.1 Acidobacteriota bacterium
AGCCCGCTGCTTTCGCAACGGGCGCGGATACCAACTTAACTACGACGATTAGCCTGCGCAGGCTTGTACTGCGATTGAATTATCTAGGGCATCGACTCCTTGATCGAATCTTGAAAACGCAAAGTACCTGATAAAAAACATGATGTGAGACTGGCTATTGAGTGCACTGGCAAGCGGTTGCTATCGTAAATTCAAATGCACTGCCTGAAGGGGCGGGTTCTTAAGCCGGAGATTCTGGATACGCTGCCGCCGGAGGAGGCACGGGCGAGCCTGGCCGATCTGGTGCGCGTCAACAAATACTGGGGCGGGCATAGCACGCTGCGCAAGCTGGTGGATGGCACGATTCCGCCGGACCGGCCGTTCACCTTGTTAGATGTCGGCGCGGCGTCGGGCGATATGGGACGGTGTTTAGAGGAGTGGCGGCCGCAGGTGCGGGTGACATGCCTGGACTATATTGAATCGCATTTGGAGGCGTGCGCCGGTTCACGGGTGGTGGGCGATGCGTTTGCGCTGCCGTTTGCGCCGCGTAGTTTCGACTACGTTTTCAGTTCCTTGTTCCTGCATCATTTCACGGACGAGCAGGTGGTGGAATTGCTGGCCGGGTTCGGGCGGGTGGCGCGTAAGCAGGTGCTGGTGATCGACCTGTGGCGGCATCCGGTGCCGTACTACTTCATAGCGAAAACGCGCTGGTTATTTGGCTGGCATCCGGTGACGGTGTATGACGGCGCGATTTCGGTGGAGGCGGCTTTTCGTCCGGAGGAGTTGACCGAATTAGCCCGCCGGGCGGGGCTGGCGGCTCCGGTAGCGCGCACTTTTATCCCTGCCTTCCGCATTGCGCTGGCTGCTCAAGCGCTATAATCTTTCTGGGAGGACAATGAGTAAAGAAGACAGTATTGAAGTTACAGGTACAGTAGTTGAGAAATTCCCCAGCGGCCTGTTCAGCGTGCAACTGGATCAGGAACGCACTGTGTTGGCCCACTTGGCGGGCAAGTTGCGCCGCAACCGCATCCGGGTGCTGGCGGGCGACCGGGTGACGCTTGAGATGTCGCCTTACGATTTGACCAAGGGCCGCATTACCTACCGGCACAAATAATTTTCCCTCCGCTTTCATGAAATTCACTCCTTGAAGATTGCGATCGTCCTGGGCACGCGCCCCGAGGCGATCAAGCTGGCGCCGGTGGCGCGCCGGTTCTTGGAAGTCCCCCACGAATTCGAAACTTGCGTTATTGTGACTGCGCAGCACCGCGGTCTGCTGGATCAGACGCTGCACGCGTTCGCGATTACTCCGGATTACGATCTGGATGTGATGCGGCCGGGGCAGACACTGGCGGAGTCGACTTCACGGGTGGTGGCGGCGCTCGACCCGGTGCTGGCGGCGGAAGTCCCCGATCTAGTGATCGTGCAGGGCGATACCACAACTACTTTTTGCGGGGCGCTGGGGGCGTTTTATCGCGGTGTGCCGGTGGCGCATGTCGAGGCGGGGCTGCGCACGGGAGATTTTCGCCAGCCCTTTCCGGAGGAGATGAATCGCGTGCTGACGGCGCGCTTGGCTGCGCTGCACTTCGCGCCGACCGAAACCGCCGCCGCCAATTTGCGGCGCGAAGGCGTGGACGCGCGGCGGATTTTCATCACGGGGAACACGGGGATTGACGCGGTGCTCGAAACGCGCGATGCGCTGGCGGAGGGAAGACTGCGGGCGTGGGGGCTGCCGGAGTTGGATGCGGGGAAAAAATTGGTGCTGGTTACGGCGCACCGGCGCGAGAGCTTCGGAGAGGGGTTCGAGGGGATTTGCGAGGCGCTGGTGCGGCTGGCGGGGCGCGAGGATGTGCAGATTGTTTATCCAGTGCATCCGAATCCGAACGTGCGCGGGGTGGTGGAGCGAAGGCTGGGAGGGATTGCGGCGATTCATTTGATCGAGCCGTTAGGTTACGTTGCTTTCGTCGATCTGATGCGGCGGGCGCACGTGCTGCTTACCGATTCCGGGGGGATCCAGGAAGAGGCTCCTTCGCTGGGCAAGCCGGTGCTGGTGCTGCGGGAAAAAACCGAGCGGCCGGAGGCGGTGCTGGCGGGCGCGGCGCGGCTGACGGGCACCGATCCCGGGCGTATTCTCGCTGAGGCCGAATTGTTGCTGGACGATGCGGCGGAGTACGCACGACGGGCGGCAATCGTGAATCCTTACGGAGACGGTTGCGCGGCCACACGCATCCTCGGCATCGTTCGCTCCTATTTGGCAAGGCTTTACCCTTTTGAAGACGGCCGCGCGGCCGCTAGTGGCCGTCCATAATCGGACGGCTAAAAGGAGGGCGCAGCGTGCGAATTTCGCCCCTGGCGATGAGGCCGCGCTTTGGCAGTTCCGGCGCGGGAGACCTCCTGGAAGAATTGATGGCGCGCGTAGTGGGACAACCGCAGGCGCTGGCGCAAGTCGTGCCTTACGTGCAAATGCATCAGGCGGGGCTGTCGCCAGAAGGGCGGCCGGCGGGCGTTTTCCTGCTGCTGGGCCCAACGGGAACCGGGAAGACGCGCACAGTGGAAGCGCTGGCCGATGTGCTGCATGGGCGCGAGAAGCACATGTTGAAGGTGGACTGCGGCGAATTTCAGATGGATCATGAAGTGGCAAAACTGATTGGGGCGCCGCCGGGATATTTGGGGCATCGTGAGACTCCGCCGATGCTGACGCAGCAGAAGCTGGGAGCGGTGGCCAGCGAATCCTGCGATCTGGCGCTGGTGTTGTTCGATGAAATCGAGAAGGCTGCGCCGAGTATGACGCGGCTATTGATGGGCGTTCTGGACAAGGCAGTGCTGCGGCTGGGCGACAATAGCACGGTGAATTTCGAGCGAGCGTTGATATTTTTGACGAGTAATTTGGGCGCGCGAGAGATGCGGGATCACATTCGTCCTGGGTTTGGATTTCAAGCGGCGGTGGGCAGTGCTGGGTCGGCTTATAAGCTGCATCAAATCGGGATGGGGGCGGTGCGGCGGCACTTTGCGCCGGAGTTCGTCAATCGCATCGACAGCATTGTTACGTATCTGCCGCTCAGCGAGGAAGCGCTGGCCGATATTGTCGATTTGCAGATTGCGGCGCTGGAACTGCATATCGAAAATCGTCTGGGCGAGCGGGCTTTCGAGCTGAATGTCAGCGCGGCGGCGCGGCGGTTTCTGCTCGGCAAGGGGACCAGCAGCGAGTATGGGGCACGTGAGTTGAAGCGGACGATCTTACGGGAGCTGACGCAGCCCCTGGCGGCCATGGTTGCGAGAGGCGAGGTGGCGGCGGAGGCGGTGGTGCGCGTCGACCACAGCGGGGGATCGGCTCTTACAATAGAGATGGAGTGACCATTTCGTTTCCGGCTTTGCGCTCACGCAATTACCGCTTGTATTTCGGCGGGCAGAGCATTTCGCTGATCGGGACATGGATGACGCGGGTGGCCACCAGCTGGCTGGTTTACCGGCTAACGGATTCGGCGTTTTTACTGGGCGTGGTGGGATTTCTGGGGCAGATTCCGGCGTTGTTTCTTTCGCCGCTGGCGGGGGTCTGGGTGGATCGCTGGGATCGGCATCAGGCGATGTTGATCACGCAGGCGCTGGCGATGGTGCAGTCGCTCGCGCTGGCGGTGCTGACGCTAACGCACACGATCAACATGCCGTGGATTTTTTTCCTGACGTTCCTGCAGGGCGTGATCAATACGTTTGAGACACCGGCGCGGCAGTCGTTTGTGATCCAGATGATCGATGACCGCTCGGCGCTGAGCAATGCGATCGCGCTGAATTCTTCGATCGTGAATACGGGGCGGCTGGTGGGGCCGGCGATCGCTGGGATGGTGATCGCGTGGGTGGGCGAGGGTTACTGTTTTCTGATCGACGGAATCAGCTACATTGCGGTGCTGTACTCGCTGCTGGCGATGAAGAATTTGCTGCCGGGGCTGCGCAATCCTCCGCGGCATATTGGACAGGAGCTGGCGGAGGGGTGGCGTTACATTGTGGCGTCGCCGGCGATTCGCTGGATTCTGCTGATGCTGGGGCTGGTGAGTTTGATCGGCATGCCGTTCACGGTGCTGATGCCGATCATCGCGGACAAAGTTTTGGGCGGCGGCGCGCACACCTTGGGATTTTTGACGGCTGCGACGGGTTTGGGAGCACTGGCGTGCGCGGTGACGCTGGCGATGCGCGGCAGCGTGCGCGGGCTGGGCAAGTGGCTGGGAATCGCGGCGGCAATTTTGGGAGTGTCGCTCATTTTATTCGGGCTGTCGCGATCGTTCTGGTGGTCCATGGTGTTGATGTTTGGCGCGGGGTACGGGATGATGCAGCAGATCGTGACCAGCAACACGATTCTGCAGACGATCGTGGCGGACGACAAGCGCGGGCGCGTGATGTCGTTCTACTCGATGTCGGTGTTCGGATTTTTGCCGGTTGGCAGTTTGTTCGCGGGGATGCTGGCGTCGTGGATGGGGGCTCCGAATACTTTGATTCTGGGTGGGGCGCTGTGCTTGCTCGCGTCGGTGTGGTATTTCGGGCGGCTGCCGGAGATTCGGAGAGTGATTCGGCCGGTGTATATCGAGATGGGGATTCTGGAGGATCCGGCGGCGGCGATTGAGGCGGAGCGGCGGTAGGGGCGCGGAAATTTCTGCCGGTTGCTCAGTCGAGAGGCTGGTGGATCAGCCGGCGAAACGTCCGCTTGTCGTAGTCGACCCGATAGACGTCGAGTAATCGGGCGTGGGGAATACCACTGTAGAACTTGTTTGCATCGACATACTCGATTTCCCAGCGGGGAACGCCAGACGAGGGAACGTATGCCGAGACGTTTCCAACTCGTGCCGGGGCGGTCCACACCGTTTTCACCTGTTCGGCGCTTATCTCGAAGACGGCGGCCGAGCCGCCTAGCACTCGACCGCTAGCGCCGCCCACCTGACCGGATACCAGAAGCCAATAAGCGCTCGGGTTACGGAACCAACACACTTCTTCCTGTTCGGTCAGGTATCCGCTGAAAAAAGAAGCAACCATTCCGGCACCCCGAAGTGCCCCGCGGCCCTGGTCCCATACGTAGCTTTCCAAAATCGTTTCGGATCCGCCCTTCCCGTAGAAGGCAAACCAACCATAGGTGATAACGAAATCGCGGTGGATGGCTTTCGGACCCGATGGTTCCGCAAAGACACGCGGTCCGCTGACACCACCAGTGAGCGAACCAGCGAATGCTGACCCGAGTTGCTTCTGCAGGGCTTCTTTCGAGATGGACGGGTATGCCTCAATCTGGCGGACGACGAAGTTGCCGATAACCTCTCTTATGCGCGCGACGCGGCGTTTCATAGTGACCGCGTCGATGGGCGCATTCGCCCTCAGACTCTGTAAGGCGCCGATCTCTCGAGCGAGGCTTGACGCTGGTAGTAGCGCGTGATCCGGTTCTTGGGCACCGAGCGGGGATACAGCGGGTATCAGAAGAAGGGCGTTGACAATCGCGAAAAATCGCATCGAACTAGATTATATCGGCAGCAACTGCCGCAGCCGCGAAACCGACTCAGGTAGGCCTATTGATCGAATCATTGTATGATACGAGCGCTGCATCCATCGCTACCTTCCCGTGCGCCGCATGTTAACCTTTAGTATTGCGTTTAGCCTATGCCTGCGCGGGTGAGCGAGACCTTCGTCCTGCGCACTTACCCTTTTCGGGAAGCGGATCTGATCGTGAGTTTCCTGACCCGCGATCTGGGGAAATTGCGTGGAGTGGCCCGGCGGGCGCGGCGTCCGAAGAGTCCTTTCGGCTCCGGGCTGGAGCGGCTGTCCCAAGTCCGGATGGCTTATTTCCAACGGGAGAATGCGGAGCTGGTCAGTCTTTCGGGCTGCGAATTGATTGAATCGCAGTTCGGTTTGCAGTCTGAGTATGCGTTGAGCGTGGTGCTGGATTATTTCACAGAGGTCGCCGAACAATTGTTGCCCGCGCATGAACCGAACGAGAAATTCTTCCGCTTGCTGGTGGCGATGCTGGCGCATCTGCGATCGGGCGGGGAGACCTGGACGGCGGTCACCTACTTCACGGTGTGGACGGTGCGGCTGCTGGGACTCTGGCCGGAGACGCGCGTCGCGCAAGAGACGGTCGAGATCGTTCACGAAATGTTTGCCAAGCCGATTACTGATTTGAGTCCTCGGGAGTGGTCGAAAACGACTGCCGGGGATTTGCGAAAAGCGCTGGTTCGCACGATGGAGCAGCATGCTGAGCGGCGGTTTCTGACGGTACCTTTATTGGAGGCGCTGTAAGCCTCGCTCAAAGCTCATGGATACTTTTCAGCAGACCTTGTTCAAGTTGAAGCGGTATTGGGACGAGCGCGGGGCGATCATTCAGGAGCCCTACGACGTGGAAGTGGGCGCGGGCACGATGTGTCCGGAAACATTTCTGCGAGTGCTGGGGCCGAAGCCGTATCGGGTCGCTTATGTGCAACCGAGCCGGCGGCCGGCAGACGGGCGTTACGGCGAGAATCCCAATCGCTTATATAAGCATCAGCAGTTGCAGGTGATTCTGAAGCCTTCGCCGGACGACATTCTGGATCAATATCTAGGGAGCCTGGAAGCGATCGGCATCGATCTTACGAAGCACGATATCAAGTTCGAAGAAGACAACTGGGAATCGCCGACGCTGGGGGCTTGGGGCGTCGGGTGGCAGGTGATGCTGGACGGCCTGGAGATCACGCAGTTCACGTATTTTCAGCAATGCGGGGGGATCGATCTAGACCTGGTGCCCGCTGAAATTACGTATGGGTTGGAGCGGCTGGTGGCGTTTCTGCAGGGTGTCGAGAGCGTTTACGACATCGAGTGGACGCACGGAGTCAAGTATGGTGACGTGCGGCTGGCCGATGAAGTACAGTTTTCGGTTTACAACTTCGAAATGGCCAACGTAGACCGGCTGTGGCGGATGCTGGGCGAATACGAGGCCGAGTGCAAAGAGCTGCTGGCGAAATATCAGGAGTATCCGGAGAAGCGGCGGTTTCCGGTGCTGGCTACTTACGATCAAGTATTGAAGTGCTCGCACCTCTTTAATCTGCTCGACGCGCGCGGGGCGATTTCGGTGACGGAGCGGGTGGGAGTGATCAAGAGGGTCCGGGATTTAGCGGTGGGGACGGCGAAGATCTGGGCGGATCAACAGGAAGCGTGGCAAGCATGAACTTCCTGCTGGAGATCGGGACTGAAGAAATTCCGCACTGGATGATTCCAGGGGCGCTGAAGCAGCTTGCCGCGATGAATCTATTTGGGCCGGCGCCGCGGGTGGATGCGACGCCGCGAAGGCTGGCGGTGCGGGCCAGCGGCTTGCCAGAGCGGACGCCTGACGAAGAACAAATCATCAAGGGACCGCCGATATCGGCAGGGGACAAAGCCGCGAGTGGGTTCGCTAAAAAGCAGGGCGTCGAATTGTCGGCGATGACCAAGGCCGGCGATTACTACGAGCTGCGGAAGCTGGTGCCGGGGCGGGCGGTGCGCGATATTCTTGGCGAGACGCTGGCGGCAACGATACTCGGGATTCAGTGGCCGAAGACCATGTATTGGATGGGTGGCAAGGCGGGGCCGCGTTTCATTCGGCCGATCCGCTGGATCGTGGCGCTGCTGGATGACCAGGTGATTCCCTTCGAGGTGGCGGGTGTGAAAAGCGGCAGTGTTACGCGAGGGCATCGCAAGTTGGGCGCGGCGTCGATTGCGGTGACTTTCGGTACATACGAGAGCGAGCTGCGGAAAAACTACGTGATTTTAGCGGCAGATGAGCGCCGGCGGAAGATTGTGGCGGAGATCACGGAGTTGGGCGCGAAGGCGGCTGCGGATCTGGTGGAGACGCTGACGTTCATCACGGAATATCCGACGGCGATTCGCGGGGATTTCGATCCGGCGTACCTGGAA
>JALYJH010000098.1 GCA_030775415.1 Acidobacteriota bacterium
TGGTTCGCGGATTTGGCGGCGGACCAACGCTCGCGGCGAATCGATGACATCGTGACAATCGCGGTTAATGAAAGCGCATCGGCGGTGAGCACGGGCGCGGTGAAGACTTCGCGCCAGTCGAGCGCCAACAGCAGCGTCACGGCGCTGGCCGGGCTCACGAAGGCTACCGGGCCATGGGCGAATCTGGCAAACCTGGGCGGCCAAACAACTTTAGACGGACAGGGAACAACCAGCCGTACCACTACGCTGACGACAGTGATCTCGGCCCGCGTCACACACGTTCTGCGCAACGGCAATCTGGTGGTCGAGGGGACCAAGATTGTGGGGATCAATTCGGAAAATCAGACCATTACGGTGCGCGGCGTGATTCGCCCGATTGACTTGGATACCACCAATACGGTGCCGTCAGCGAGGCTCGCGCAAATGGAAATTCAGGTGAATGGCAAAGGCGTGGTGGCGGACGCGGTGCACCGGCCAAACATTCTTTACCGGCTGCTGCTGGGAATCCTGCCGTTTTAGGAGATTCGCAAAAAATGTTTTCAGCTATTCTTCCGCTCTTGACGCTGGCACTGGAGCCGCAGACCAATGGCGCGCGGCTTAAAGAGCTGGTTTCGATCGAAGGCGTCCGCGACAATCAATTGATCGGCTACGGCCTGGTGGTGGGGCTAAAGGGCACAGGCGATAAACAGCAAACGTTGTTTCCCGCGCAGAGCCTGGCGAATTTACTCCAGCAGATGGGCGTGACCAGCAATCCGGTGCTGTTCGCGGTGAAGAACACGGCGGCGGTGATGGTGACGGCCACGCTTCCACCGTTCGGGCAGCCGGGTATGCATATCGATGTCACGGTGGGCTCCATGGGAGACGCGTCCAATTTGCAAGGCGGGCTCCTGCTGATGACCAGCATGAAAGGTATCGACGGGCAGGTCTATGCAATTTCCCAAGGCTCGGTTGTGACCGGAGGCTTCGTTGCCGGCAGGGGTGGGAATAGCCAGACCGTGAATCACCCCACGGTGGGGCGCGTTCCTGGAGGCGCCACGATTGAGCGCCCGGCGCCCACGGTCTCGCCCGCGGGCCGCGTGAAACTTCAACTGATGCAGCCGGATTTCACCACGGCATTGCGGATCAGCAACGTGATTAACGATAAGTTCGCGGAGGGAAAGCCACCCCTAGCCAAGCCGGAAAACTCGGCGTTGGTGGCGGTGACGATTCCGCCGGAGTATGCCTCGCGATCGGTGGAATTCATTTCCGAGATCGAAGCGCTGCAAGTTTTGGCGGATAGGCCGGCGCGTGTCGTGATCAATGAACGTTCGGGCACCATCGTGATGGGTAAGGAAGTACGGGTGTCGCCGGTGGCGATCATGCACGGGAACCTGACTGTAGAAATTCAGACGGTAAATACCGTCTCGCAGCCGGCGCCCTTTGGGCAGGGGCAGAGCACCGTGGTCCCGCAGGTGGAAGTCAACGCCAAGGAAGAGAAGTCGCGCAGCCTGGTGCTCAAGCAGGGAGCGACGGTGGAACAACTGGTTCATGCATTAGGCTCGATTGGATCTACGCCCCGCGATGTGATTGCGATCCTGCAAAGCCTGCGGGCCGCGGGAGCGCTCGAAGCGGACGTTGACATCATCTAGCTTTTATGGCGAATTCCCTTATTTCCGGAGTATTGTCGACCACTGGCCTGGTTACAGGAAGCAATGGGCTGCCGCAGAAGACGGATAGTCCGGAAAAGATCAAAGACGCGGCGGGGCAGTTTGAGTCGCTCATGGTAGGGCAGATTCTCAAGTCGGCGCACGAAGAAGAAGGCGGCTGGATGGGCGCGGGGGAAGAAGACCAGACTTCTGCCTCCACCATGCAAATGGCCGACGAATATTTCGCGCGCGCGCTCACGTCGCAAGGCGGGCTGGGCCTAGCGCGGATGATTTCGCAAAGCCTGGAGCAGGCATCGGCGAGTGGGGCGGCGGAAGCGGCTAGCCGCTCCAATCCCGCGACGAAGTAGCTACCGTCTGTGGAACTCCATCGTAGGCCGAACGCGGCTGAGCGATCGCGGCCGGTTCCGGCGAAGCTGGCTCCCCTGAAGAGGATCCGCTGCCGCAAGTCCGGATCACCACTTCCTTCCAGGCATCGGCCAGCGTAGTAAGCACGGAGAGGGCATTTTGAAAAGCTTCTTCCGACTTTTGGCTGTGTCCTACCATTAACTGGCGCTGGACGTAGCCGTAGAGCTCGGCCAAGGTGTGAGTGAAACTGGCACCTACGGAATGATCGAGTGCCAGGGTAAGCTCATCAACCGCCTCGTGGGCTTTGGTGACAGCCCGGCCGCGGGCAAAAATGTCACCATCGTGGAAGCGCGCAATGGCGGTATTCACGCTGGCGATCGCGATCTCATACAACATCTGAACGCGTTCCACGGGGTGGGCGGAGAACACCCGGTTCTCGATGTAATCGCGATGAGCTTGCTGTGCGAACTGGTCATCCATCACGGCTACATATCGCAAGAAATCGGCCAAGGTATAGTCCATCTGGTAACCCTCTAAGGTTTTTTCCACCCTAGGCCGATCTAGGGTCTATCGCGCAGTACTAACGTGCAGACGGTATACGGAGAACAAAAGTGTCAACAGTTTTGTGGCTGGCCTCAAATCCGCAAGTGGATGTAGTGCAAGCATTTGAACGGGTGACGCAGTTACGGGTGATGGTCGCTGACGGCCTTAATACCAACTGGAACCGGATCGAAGAACGTTTTCGGGCGGTACTCATCGAGTTGCCCGCTGCGGCCTCGGTGATCGGCGCGGCATTAGCGCAAGCTCACCGCACGTCCGTTCCGCTGCCGGTGGTTATTTACGACAAGGATTCGGTGCTCGATGAGTCACTGGTGCGTCCGCCAGCGATGTTCCAGCACTTGACCGGGGTACAGAGCGCGGAAACTTTAGGAGCGGTTGTGCGGGATTCTCCCCGTGCCGGCACGCGGCGCGAGGCCTGGGTGAATCTTTTGATCGGCGACAGCCAGCCGATGCGCGACCTGCATGCACTGATCCGTTTAATCGGGCCGCGGCAAGCGACAGCGCTTATCACGGGTGAGACGGGAACCGGCAAAGAGATGGTCGCACGCGCGATTCACATGGCTAGCCGGCGCGCGGAAGCTGAAATGGTGGCGGTGAACTGTGCTGCGATCCCGGAGAATCTGGTGGAAGCAGAACTGTTTGGGCATGCGAAGGGCGCCTTTACCGGCGCGACGAATCCGCGCGCGGGACACTTTGAGCAGGCCCATGGCGGAACGATTTTCCTGGATGAAATCGGTGAATTGCCGCTCGAAGCGCAGTCCAAGCTGTTGCGTGTTTTGCAGGAGCGGCGGATCCAGAAAATCGGCAGCTCGGAATCGATCCCAATCGACACGCGCGTGATTGCCGCTTCCAATGTGGATTTGCATGCGGCGGCAGAGCGCAAGACATTTCGCGAGGATCTGCTGTACCGCTTGAATGTGGTTCCGGTGCAGGTGGCGCCGCTGCGCGAGCGTATCAGCGACATTCCGCTGCTGGTGGATCACTTTATCGACAAGGTTTGCGCGCGCGAGGGAATTGAGCCGAAGGTTCTGTCTTCGAGCGCTTTGGATCGTCTGACCAGTTACCACTGGCCGGGAAACGTGCGCCAACTGGAGCACGCGATTGAAATGGCAGTGACCTTGGCGGGAAACCGCAGCCGGCTGTACCTGGGAGACTTTTCGTTGCCCTCGCCGCGTACGGTGAGAGCGCCGGAGCCGGACATTCGCGTTCCCGCGGCGGGTGTCAATTTTGAAGAAGTCACCGCGCGCGTGGAGAAGCTGTTGCTTGAAGAAGCGCTACGCGCTTGCGGAGGCAACAAAGCGAAAGCGGCGAACATTCTGGGGATGAAACGCACCACCTTGCTCTATAAAACCAAGGCTTTAGAAGCAGTCGCAAGCTAGTTTACTTATGGCGCACGCCACAACAGCCGGGAACAAAACGATAGCCCTTCCATGGGGCGCGCGCTTTTCGGCGGGTCTCGGCGAGATGGGTGTGCCCATTGCCGTAGTGGCGATCGTTCTGGCGCTGATCATGCCCATGCCGGGCCCGCTGCTGGATTTCCTGATTGTCAGCGACATCATGTTATCGGTAATCGTCATGATGGTGGCGGTGTACATCCGGCGCCCGGTGGATTTCAGCGTTTTTCCCACGACCTTGTTATTGCTCACTTTGTTCCGCCTGGCACTGAACATATCGTCGTCGCGACTTATTTTGTTGAACGGAAATACGGGAACTTCCGCGGCGGGTCACGTCATCGAGGCGTTCGGCAGCTTCGTGGTGGGCGGCAACTATATTATTGGGGCGGTGATCTTTCTGGTGCTGATCGCGATTCAATACGTGGTCATCAACCATGGCGCGGTTCGCATCTCGGAAGTGACCGCGCGCTTCACCTTGGACGCTTTACCGGGGAAACAGATGTCGATCGACGCCGATCTCAACTCGGGGCTGATCGACGAAAACGAAGCTCGCGCCCGCCGTAAAAATCTTTCGGCCGAGGCCGAGTTTTTTGGGGCCATGGACGGCGCAACGCGGTTTACGCAGCGCGATGCGGTGGCCAGCATCCTTATTACCGGCATCAATATTATTGCGGGATTCCTGATTGGAGTCTTGCAGCACGGCATGGAGCTGCGACGGGCGCTGGAAACTTACACGGTCTTGACCATTGGCGATGGCCTGGTTACCGTCATTCCCGCGCTGATGATCTCGATTTCAGGGGGCTTGATCGTCACACGGACGGGCTCGGAGGACAGCCTGGGCGACCAGGTCCACAAACAACTTTTAGGAAACGCCCAGCCTTTAATGTTGGCAAGCGGAGTTCTGGTTACGCTGGCGCTGCTACCGGGGCTGCCCACCGTTCCATTCCTGCTGATGGGCGGCGGATTAGGCACGATTTCCTGGAGGATGCGTCAAAAAACTGCCGCTATTGCCGCAGATTCGACAGTGGCGGCGGCCAAACCTAAAGAAAATCTGGAAGGCTTGCTCAAGGTGGAGCCGCTGTCCGTCGAAGTTGGGCTGGGTCTGGTCAATCTTGTGGAGCGTGGCGCGGAGTCGCCGTTGCTCACGCGTGTGGCGGGTATTCGCCGGCAGCTGGCTACGCAGCTTGGTTACCTGATGCCGCCGGTGAAAGTGAAAGACAACATGAACCTGCGGTCGCGCGAATATTCAATCCAGATGCGCGGCAGCGAGATTGCACGCTTCGAGCTGCTGCAAGGCCACGAACTGGCTATTCCGAGCGGAAATCCCGATCCTTCGCTACCAGGAAAAGCGACCGTGGATCCGGCGTTTGGACTGCCGGCGATTTGGATTCGCCAGGATCAAGTAGACCGCGCGCGCAGCAGCGGCTACACGGTGGTCGATGCGGTCAGCGTGATCGGCACGCATTTGACCGAATTGGTACGCCGGCATGCTCACGAATTATTCACGCGGCAAGACGCCAAGGTGTTCTGTGACCGCGTAGCGCAGGAAAATCCCAAGGTCATCGAGGATTTGGTCCCGAAATTGCTACCCCTAAGCACGATCCAGCGAGTGATCCAGAACATGCTCAGGGAACGTGTACCGGTCCGCGACGGCGTGGGAATGTTAGAGGCACTGGGTGAAGCCGCGCACAGCAGTAAGAACCCGGTACTGCTCACTGAATACGTCCGCCAGGCGCTGCGGCGCTCGATTGTCAAGCAACTGGTGAATGCGCAGGGAGAGTTGCCGGCGTACCTGTTGGATCCTTCGCTGGAGCGGTCCATCGAATCGTCGGTTGAACACGGCGAGATGAACAGCGTGTTGACGATGGGTCCGGAAGGGATTCGCGACATTTTGGGACGGTTGCAGCGGAAAATAGCGAAGGCGGAGGCGGCAGTGGTGATTACCAGTGCCGGGTCGCGCTATTTTCTGCGGCAGATTGTGGAGTCTTCCATGGCGAGTTTGACGGTGCTGTCGCACAATGAGCTTCCGACAGACGTAAAAGTCCGTTCGCGCGGGGTCATCGAATAATGCAGCGTGATCAGATGCGAATCAAATCGTATTTCGCGAAATCAGTTGACCAAGCCATGGCGCAGGCCAGGGAAGAGTTGGGCGAAGAGGCGATGCTGCTCAACACGAGAAAGGCGCCGGCGGATCATCCGAGCGGGATGAACTACGAGGTCATTTTTGGCGTGGTTAGCGCGGGCGCAGCCGGGGAGGCGGGTGGCTTGCTTCCGGTTCCCAAGACGGAACGCGAGGTCGAAAGCCCGGCCGCGGAAGTGCATGCGCACAGCTTACAGCAATTGCATCAGCAAATCGATGAGATCCGGACCTTGTTGCTCCGTTCGTCGCAGGCGCAGTTAACTCTGCAACGGGCCGTGCCGGAGCTCGCCGATGTTTACGCGCACTTGATGGCGGCGGAAATAGAGCCGGCGCTGGCCAAAGATATTGTCGATCGCCTGGAGGCGGCCATGGCCACCGATACTTTTTCGGCGGGCATGGGGAACGCGAGCAACCGCTGGAAAACGCAGCGGGTCAACGGTGGGCGCGTAGAGGCGTTTCTGCGGGTGGAACTGGAGAGCCGCGTGGGTCTAGCTCCGCGTCTGGGAGTGGACGAGAACCCGGCCGTCGTATTGGTAGGACCGCGCGGTGCGGGCAAGACCACGAGCCTGGCAAAACTCGCGGTGCTGCGCGAGCGCTTCGCGAATGCCCGGCCAGCCAGACTTTTATCGCTCGACATGTCGCGGGCGGCTGCGCATGTGCAGCTTCAGTCCGTGGCGAACGCGAATCATATTGCGTTTGAGGAAGTGCCGGCGGCCTATTTGCTGCCCGGGTTGATCGCGGAGACCCGGCAAAAAGAAACGGTTTTCGTGGATACTCCGGGATATTCCGGCGCCGATTCGAAGCTTGCGGAAGCGGCAGCAGCGGCTTTCGCGGAATGCCAGCGGCTGGATGTTCACCTGGTGGTTCCAGGGTACATGAAGGCTCGTGACCTGCGCCTGTGCATCGAACGGTACGCTCCCTTCCGGCCCACAAAACTGCTGGTGACGAAGTTGGATGAGACGCAATCGTTCGGCTCCATATTTTCCGAAGCGGCACGGGCGGGATTGAAACTTTCATTTGTGGCACACGGGCCGGGGATTCCCGACGATATTCGTCCGGCATCGTACAAAGATCTGCTAAGCCTGCCGGCGGAACCCGCGAAGGCACGCGCACAGGCGGTTGCATAAGACGGCATGGCGACTCTCAGCACATCCGCGTATTCCGAGCAGCCGGAGAATATCACGGCTTCGCGCGAACAGTTAATTCTGGATCATTTGCCGCAGGTGAATTGGATCGCCACCAGGATCCATGAGAAGCTTCCGGGCAATACGAATCTGGAGGACTTGATCTCCATCGGGATCATCGGGCTGATCAATGCGATCGACAATTTCGATGCCTCCTTTAACGTGAAGCTCAAGACCTACGCCGAATACAAAATCCGCGGGGCGATTCTCGACAGTATACGCGGGATGGATGGCATTGCTCCGCACAAACGCAAGAGATTGAAAGTGGTGCAGACGGCGCTTGACACTCTGGAGCAGCGCTTGCAGCGGGCGCCCTGCGAAGAGGAGATCGCCGCCGAAATGGGGCTCCCTCTACGGGAGTATCAAGAATGGCTGGCGGACTTACGCGGGATCAGCATCGGGAGTCTGGACGCTCCTCTAAATGAGGACGACTCGCGGAATCTGGTGAGCTACATTGCCGACACCACCAGCGACTCGCCGGCTCTGCTTTTGGAACGGGCAGAGTTGCAGAAGTTAATTCAGGAAGGCCTGGAGAAGCTACCCGG